>JBFGSX010000017.1:0-13367 GCA_041566495.1 Thermoplasmatota archaeon | reverse complement strand
GCGTGCCGTCGCCTTTGTGCCCACGATGGGCAACGGCAAGCGCGCATAGACAACTCTGCGGCGGTTGCCGTTCGAGGTGTTTCTTATGCGCTTGATCGGACCCAGTGAAGCCAGTGCTGCCAACGCCCCCTCCCGCCTACTCGGCATGACCTGCATGGCCAGTGTCGATGGGACCATCCCGGTCCTGGCGGCCCAAGGCGCCCTGGGCAACCCCTTCGGGGCAGCCACCGTCGGGCTCACCATCGTTGCGGGCATCGGGGCCTGGATCGCCGCCTGGCAAGCCTTCCCCGACCGCCTCGGACGCCGCTGGCCCCTGCTGGTCGGCCTCGCCGCCATCAGCATGGCGGTCACCGTCAGTGCTGCAGCAGTGGGTGCCGCCCTAGGGGACCACTTGGTGGTCCTACCCAAGGTCGCAGGCCTCGTGGTCTTGCTCATCGCATTACAGGTCGGGGGGGTCAAACTCCCCAGCTTCAAGGGCATCGGGCTGCCCACCCTCAGCATCCTTGCAGGCATCGCCTTGGAGGCCTATCGATGGATCCCTTAGTCGGCGCCGCGATCGCCGTCGGCGTGGCGTGGCTGAGCATCTTGGTGCTCATCCTGCTGCCCTGGAGGCCCCCCGTCAAGGGCTTGCGCCGTAGCGGAGCCCTGGCGTTGGGCATCGTCGCCCTGATGCTATGGGGCGTCCCCATCCCTGCCTGGGCACCTCTTCTGGTGTTGGTCGTCGGCGTGGGTGCGTCTAGTGTCTATGCTTCGGCGTCCTGATCGTCCTCGTACCACTCCTCGTCCTCGTAGGGCAAGGTGCGCCACCATAGCCAGTAGCCTAGCGCACCCCCGCCGATGACGATGATGGAGGCCGTGACAATCCAGATCCACCACGCGATACCCAACAGCCCCCGGTCCTCGGTGGGTGCCGGCGCGACTCCGGTCTCCTCGACGGCCGGGACGGTCCTGCTCAGCCGGTCGTTCTCACGACCCGCTTCCAACAACAGTTCGTCCGGATCCAGCACTGCTTCGAGGGCCAGATCGCCATCCTCTCCGATGGGCAGGAAATAGAACTCCGTCTCCTCGCCAGGCGTCAGTGCAGGCACGTCGAATGTCTGCATCAGCGTGCCATTCAACCAGACCTGCAGGGTGGTCGTCTCCGACTCTCTCGCGCCGACGTTGCTGACGATGATACTGACACCCTTGCCTTCCCGGACGAAGTCGAGGACCGCCAGGTCCGCGCGGGCGGGGAGATCGCCGCCGAGCCTGTAGACCCGTCCGTCTTCCGCGGCGGCGATGACGGTCCCTCCATGCAACGCGATGCCCGTCTTGATCGGCGCATCCGCCTTGAATCCGGCCACCACCATGCCTTTCTCCGCGTCCACCCACCGCAACGTCCCGTCATCGCTGCCGATGACGATCGTGTTGTTGGCGTAGACCGGACTGGCGATGACTGGGCCCCCAGCGGACATGGTCCACTTTGGAGCACCCGTGCTGGCACTGATAGCGTAGACATTGCCGTTATTGGCGCCAAAGTACAGGCTGCTCCCGTCCAGCGCCGGAGTGGAATGGACCTTGCTGGCATCGATGTCTCCGGGCACATCGAACATCCAATGGGGTGTGGGGCTTGCACCCCAGCAGGGTAGCGTCCCGGCGTCTTGGGGGGAGAGGGGCAGACTGCGGACAGTCTCGTCGTAACCCGCCACGTAGACGCGCCCCCTCGGTGCATCGATGACCGGACTGGCCAGCACGATGTCTGCTGTCTGATGACGCCACAACAGGTCCGTGCTCTGATCGGGATTGCCTTGCTCGTCCACAGCGTAGACGTAATGGTTCATGCTACCGAAGACCACGACCCCCAAGTGGACGGCCGCGGCGGTCCGCACAGGCCGCGCGGGGTGTGGTTTCGTACAGGTGGTGAGCTTCGTGGTGTTGTCGAACGTGGCGATCTCCTTGGCTGTCGAGACCTGGAAGCGCCACAAGATGTCCAACGTGGTCGCCGTGAGGGCGATCATCTCGCCAGCTTCGTTGCCGATGAACAATTTGCCTTCCGCCACGGTGATGGGGGCTCGAGTGGCACCGACCTTCGCTTCTGCTACCAATTGGCCGTCTCGCATGTTGATGGCGACCAAGCGACCGGCAGTGTCCGCCACGTATACCCAGCCGAATGCGATGGCTGGCGTGGATGCGACGCTCTTGCCCAACTCATAGGTCCAGATCGGCTTGCCTGATTCGATGTCCAATGCCGTGACGATGCCGGCTGTGTCGGCAATGATCACGGTCCGCTCGTCACTCACCGGCGACGCGATGACATGCTGGCCGGCTTCTGTGGACCACGTCCACCAGACCTGTGCATCTTGGACCACGTCGGGGCCCTGCCCGTCATTGAGCGCATCGCCCTGGAACATGGGCCATGCAGCTTGCGCCGGCATGGCCACAAGGAGAGCCGCCAGCAGGAGGGCACGTTGCACGGTCCAAAATCGACGTGGGCCGTTGTAAAGGAGGCGTCCCGGGGGACCAGGGCCGAATGGGACCTGGGTCAAAGGAGACGTTCGTCTTCCACGTGCAGGTCAGCTGCACGGATCAAGCGGAGGCGCAGGGCGGTGCCTCCTTCCAAGGCGTCCCCCAGCCGGTCATATTGGCGACGCATCCTCTGCCAAGCTGCCAAGACCCCTTCTTTCTGGATCGCGTCGTGGAACGCTTGCTCGGGGATATGCACCTGCATGCTGTCTTCAGTGGGGTCCAGATGGACCGCTCCGAACTCAGCAAAGTACTCTCGGACCATGGCGTGGGTATGCGGATCTACCGCTTCACGGGGCGACAGATCGATCAATGCGGGCATGGCGCGGGAAGACCAAGCGTCGTGCAACAACACTCGAGACAGCGGTCAAGGCCATAATGCCCCTTCGCGGCGTTTCCGTATCATCCAATGCCCATAGGCTGAAAATCGACGGGTCGTCCGGCACCTATGGCCATCCTGGGCATCGATCAGATCGCCGTCGCCGTCAACGACGTCGCCGACGCGAGCCGCATCTACGAAGACATCCTCGGCATCCCGGCGGAGCACGACGAGACCATCGAGGACCAGGGAGTCAAGACCCGCTTCTTCCCCCTGCCCGGCATGGGCACCGTGGAGGCCCTGGAAGCCACCGGCCCCGACACCCCCGTGGGCAAGTTCCTGGCCAAGAGGGGCCCTGGCATCCATCACATCGCATTCCGGGTCGACGACCTGGAAGCGGAACTGGCCCGCTTGAAGGGCCTCGGCGTGCGGCTCATCGATGAGACTCCTCGCCTGGGTGCCGAAGGCAAGCGCATCGCCTTCCTCCACCCCAAGGAGACCGGCGGAGTGCTCATCGAGCTCTGCGAAGTGCCGCAGTCCTGAGACGGGAACGGTTATGATGAGCCAACGGGGCTTGGAGCTTGTGCTCCGCCCCCTCGCCCTCGTCATCATGGTCCTTGCAGCGGGCTGCGCAAGCCCGGTCCCCGAGGTCGCCCTGGAGGCGGAGGCGTGGCAAATCGAAGGGGTCGTGGTGGACGATGCCATCACCCCCCTGGCCAACGCCACGATCACGGTGGTCGGCACCAACCTGACCGCCTCCAGCGACGTCGACGGGCGCTTCAGCATCGAGGTCCCCGAGCCAGGCATCTACGTCCTCCGGGTCACACAAGCGGGGCACATCCCCCAAGAGACCGAGGTCAACGTCGCCGACGCCGAAGAACTCGTCCAGGTCAAATTGACGCCCATCGCCGTGCCCGTCCCCACGGCGTCGGTCAAGGAATGGAACGGCATCCTGCAATGTGGCCTGCGCACCCCCCAAGACGGCTATGCGGTCTGCAAACTCGCTGACGACCTGACGGGCGTGATCGGCGACGATGCGGACGAACGCTACCAGGACATCGACTCGCCCCCGACGTTCCTGCAAGTGGAGATGGAGTGGACCAGCACCCAGCCTCTTGGCTCGTCCCTGCGCCTCATGCTCACCGACGACCACCGCCAAGGCTTGGACAACTACGCCGTCGCAACGGGCAACAGCCCCCTCATGATCAACGCAGACAACGAGACCCTGCGCTTCAAGCACCTGGACACACAAGGGGTCTACATCCGGGTCTTCACCGGAGACTACGAAGACCTCGGCGCCAGCCTGACCTTGCAGCAGACCTTCACGGTCTACACCACCATCTTCCAAGACTACCGGCCGGGCGACGCGTGGCGTTTCACCGATGGCAACGGCGTGCCCCCCTCCTGAAACCTTGAAGGACTATGCCTGCGTCGGCGACCCCATGAAGCGTCTGGGCCTCCTTGCATTGCTGTTCCTGATCCCTGGTGTCACCGCGTTCGACAGCGGCGACATCGAGCCCGAAGGCACCTGGTCCATGACGTTCGACGAAGAGAATCCGTCCGGCTACATGTATCACTGCCACCCTCACCCCTTCATGACGGGCATGGTGCACGTCATGGCGGACAGCGACGGTGAGGTCACCACCCACAACGTCGACATCGTCGAAGGGGAGAAGCAAGATGACTGGGGCTACCGCGTCGAGCACCTGGAGATCGAGGTCGGCGACACGGTCGTCTGGACCAACCGCGGCGAATTCGTCCACACCGTGACGGAGATGTCTGGCGACATGGACCACGAACACGGCGACCACGATCATGGCACCGATGACCAGGACTCGCCCTTGCCCTTTGCCTTCGCCGCAGTGGCCCTCGCCATCGCGTTCCTGGCCCGCCGCCGCTGACGGCAACCTCCAAGAGCGACGACCCGGTCGATGGGTCGTGGACTGGATCGTGCACGAAGAGGCGTCCTGCGACAGCACCCAGGATGCGGTACGCCGCTTGGCCGAACAGGATGCCCCCGCGGGCACCGTCGTCGTCGCCCAGCAAATGGGCGAAGACCGTGGCACCCATGGCCGCGCCTGGCACGGCCCCGAAGGGGGCCTGTACCTCTCCATGCTCCTGAGGGAGAGCTTCGACCCAGGTCTTCTCACCATGGCCCTAGGCAATGCGGTCGCTGATGTCCTGGAAGTCGCCGGCGCCGAACCTGCCATCAAATGGGTCAACGACGTGCTGGTCGACGGCCGCAAGATCGCCGGCATCCTCGTCGAAGCAGAATCCAGCGGCGACCAGATCGACCACATGATCGCCGGCATCGGCATCAATGTCAACGGCACCAGCAAAGACTGGCCACACCCCCTTAACGAGGCTGCCATCACGCTCGAGGACATCCTTGGGGTCGACAGCTGCATGCCTGACCTGCAATCCTTCCTCTTGGACGCCATCGACACCTGGCTGCACCGACTGCGGCAAGGCCAACGGGCCGACATCCTGGATGCCTGGCGCGCCCGGGACGCCCTCAAAGGTCACCGGGTAGGCATCGACCCCGACGGCGACTTCTGCACGAAGGTCATCGGCACCGCCGCCGGCATCGACAGTGAGGGTCGGTTGCTCATCGACGTGGATGGCGAGACCCAGGCCCACCGGACCGGGTCCGTGCTGTTGATGGACTGACCTGCCTCCTGGGCACATCGGCAAATGCCGTGGCGGGGTTCACCAAGTTTTTCTAAGGCACTTCGGTCGAGCGACCCTGATGGCCGTCGGTATCACGAGCTATGGCGCATACGTGCCCCGCTACCGTATCCAGAGCGACGAGATCGCCCGCGTATGGGGCGACGACGCCAACATCGGACGCGCGCTCAACGTGATGCAGAAATCGGTCCCCGGACCCGACGAAGACGTGGCGACCATCAGCGTCGAAGCGGCCCGTCAAGCCATGCGCCGCGCACCCACCAAGGCGGACCAGATCGGCGCCATCTACGTGGGCTCCGAAAGCCACCCTTACGCGGTCAAGCCCACCGGCACCATCGTGCAAGCGGCCATCGAAGCAGGTCCCTGGCTCACCATGGCCGACTTCGAATTCGCCTGCAAGGCCGGCACCGCAGCCATCCAGGTCGGTATGGGACTCGTCAACGCAGGCATGGCCCAGACGGTGCTTGCCATCGGCGCCGACACCAGCCAAGGCGCCCCTCGCAACGCCCTAGAGTACAGCGCATCCGCAGGGGGTGCAGCATTTTTGCTCGGCGGCGACAAGAAGAACTTCCTTGCGGAGATCCACCACACCGTCAGCTTCACCACGGACACGCCGGACTTCTGGCGTCGTGAAGGTCAGAAGTACCCCAGCCACGGCGAGCGCTTCACGGGCACCCCCGCCTACTTCCGCCACGTGACCGAAGCCAGCACCCGCTTGATGGAGGAGCGCAACAGCAAGCCCTCCGATTACGACCACTGCGTCTTCCACCAACCCAACGGCAAATTCCCCGTCAACGTCGCCAAGAGCCTTGGCTTCAAACCCGAGCAATGGGAACATGGCCTGCTGGCCCCCACCATCGGCAACACGTACAGTGGCGCCATCATGCTGGGATTGGCCAATGTCCTGGACCACGCCGAACCGGGCGACCGCATCTTCCTGTGCGGCTACGGCAGTGGCGCCGGCAGCGACGCCTTCGACCTCACGGTCACCAAGCGCATCCGCGAATACGACCGCAGCGGCCAGGAAGCCCTGCAGGCACAACTGGACGACACCACGGTGATCGACTACGCCACCTACGCCAAGTTCCGCGGCAAGCTCGTCATGGGGGGTGCCGCATGAAGGACGCCTTTGTGATCGGCGCCGCCCACACCAAGTTCGGGGAGGCCTGGGACCAATCCTACCGCGACCTACTGACGGAAGCTGGTTTGGCTGCCATCAAGGACGCTGGGGTGCAAGGGGAAGACATCGACGAGGTCTTCGTCGGCACCATGAGCACCGGCAAACTGCTGGGCCAAGAACACGTCGCGCCCCTCCTTCTCGACGGCGCCGGCCTTGCGGACCTGCACCTACCAGCCACCCGCGTTGAAGCCGCCGGTGCCAGTGGCGCCGTGGCGTTCCGCCAAGCGGTGCAAGCCATCCGCAGCGGCGAAGCGGACCTGGTCGTCGTAGGCGGCATCGAGAAGATGACCGACGTCAGCGACACTGACCAAGCCGCGATCCAAGCCAGTGCCATCGACCAGGAATGGGAGCACGTCTTCGGAGCCACCGACGTCGCGCTGCACGCCCTGATGGCCAAGCGCCACATGCACGCCTACGGAACCACTCGCGAACAATTGGCAAGCGTCGCGGTGAAGAACCACCTGCACGCCACCAACAATCCCCTGGCGCAGTTCCAACGCGCCATCAAACTGGACACGGTGCTCGGCAGCCCCGTTGTCGCCGACCCCCTCACGGTCTTCGACTGTGCCCCTGCCGCCGATGGCGCAGCGTGCGTCATCCTGTGCAGCGAGGACATCGTCGACCGTTACAAGAACCAGAATGTGAAGGTGGCAGGCACCGGCCAAGGCAGCGACACCCTTGCCTTGCACAGCCGCAGCGACCTCACCATACAGCGGGCCACCCAAGAAGCGGCCCGTCGCGCCTATGGGCAAGCCCAGATCAGTGTCGCGGACATCGACCTGGCGGAAGTGCACGACGCCTACACCATCTCCGAGATCCTCGCCATCGAAGACCTTGGCTTCGTCAAGAAGGGTGAAGGCGGCCGCGCCACAGCTGAGGGTCGCACCGGATTCGACGGCGACATCGTCGTCAACCCCAGTGGCGGACTCAAAGCCCGCGGCCATCCAGCTGGCGCCACAGGCATCGCCCAGATCTGCGAACTGACTTGGCAACTCCGTGGCAGCGCCGGCGCACGGCAAGTGGCGGATGCACGCATCGGCGTCGCACATAACGTGGGCGGCACCGGTGGCACGGCCGTCGTCACCGTCCTGGAGGGCCTACAATGACCGTTCCTCGCTTCTGGCGCGAGATCCCTCAGCGCTACAACCTATTGGCCAGCCAATGCACCGCATGCGACGTGGTCTACTTCCCACCCCGGGAGATCTGCCCCACGTGCCGTCGCGCCAGCCTTGGCAAGATGGAACGCCTTTCCCTGTCTGGCGACGGCGCCATCCTGGAGTGGACCTTGGTGCACAAGCCTGCGCCAGGCTACGAGGGGCACGTCCCCTACGTCATCGCCCTCGTCAAGACCCGGGAAGGCCCCATCCTGACCGGCCAGATCGTCGACGTGGACCCCGCCACCCTCAAGGAAGGCGTGCCGGTCCGTGCAACGTTCCGCCGCATCGGTGAAGACGGCGACAGTGGCGTCATCCATTATGGCACCAAGTGGCAGGTCGTCCGCACCAGTGCGTAGCACGAAGTTGCCACGCGTCGCGCCCAGGTGTCCGTTTATGGTTTCCAGAGGGGCCACGTTGCCGTGGGGGCAGGGATACGATCCCTGTCTACAAGACCGCCGGTCGAAGACCGACGAGTGGGGAAGGGGGGACTTGAACCCCCGATCTGCGGATTATGAGTCCGCCGCCCTAACCAACTAGGCCACTTCCCCTTGGTGACGGGACGGGCCTCGGTGGGCACGCCCACGCGGGCAAAGGCTCCCGGCTTGCCGGAAAGAGAGAGTGGAGCGGGAGGGATTTGAACCCCCGGCCTCGTCCATGCCAAGGACGCGATCTTCCAACTGATCTACCGCCCCGTTCGGGGCCCTTTCGGGCCGCGCGGGTGTCCCTCACATGGGGGACAAGCCGTCGGACATGGGTCCTGTATATGAGGTCTACGGGTCGCGTCTGCCCCGGGGCCGTCCCCTGGGGCGCTGGCGGTCCACGGGGTGACGTGCCGGAGCCGATTCGGCCCGATGGGGTGGGGGTACGTGGCCCTCTTCAGCGTCGCCATATCTACGTGGCTTGCCCGATAGAATCTGTGGAGCAACCCGAGACCGCGGATCCTCGCAGAATTGTCCTGCGTCGCACCCTGCCTGCGTTCGCTGCACTCGGCATCCCGGTGGTCGTCCTGCTGCCCCCCGTCGTCAGCGGAGGCTATTCCTGGACCGATCCCGCGATCCTCGCTTACACCATCGGCCTGCCGATGTTCTTGGCCTGCTGGTTGGCCATCCCAAAGCATTTCGAATGGGCCCGCCACGGCTTCGTCGCCACGACGGCGCTGATGTCCTGGATCTTCACATGGCGCATCCAAGGAACCGGTTACCTCGTCGGCAATTACGCCTTCCTCAGCGTCATCGTCATGTTCGCCGCGTTCTTCCTTGGCGTCCGAGCCACGGCCGCTTACGCCGGCCTCAACATCGTGGGGGTCCTCATCGTCCACTACTACTGGCGCCTCGCCCTCGCCGACCTGGTCCTGAGTCTGACCTACCTCGTCGTGTTTTCGGTGATGCTGACCTTGATTGCGGGCTTGCTGGGGCGCCAGGGCGCAGCGGTCTTCGCCAAGACGCAGGAATTGGCGGTCGCCAACGCCAAGATGGCCGCGGCCAACGGCGAGCTGGTGACCGTATTGGATCACACAGGTGACGCCATCGTCCACATAGCCCCGGACGGAACGCTGCTGTCGGCCAATGCCCGAGCCTTGCATCTCTTTGGCGCCATGTGGGGCTCCCCGCTCAAGATGGGCGGCCACTTGCTTGACTCGGTCCCGCCGGAGATCCGCGAGCAGGGTCGGGAGGCCCTCGCTTCTGCCAACCAGGAAGGGCCCACTCGCCACTCGTTTGCCGCCAATGGCGTGGAGCTCGACGTCCGCATGGTCCGGCTGGACGACGGTTCGGTCCTATCTGTGGCCACGGACGTGACTGCTGAGAACATGAGGGATGCCATCGAACGGGAGGATGCCGAGCGCAGGGCAGAGGTGGCGAAGTTGGAGGCGGTCACGCAGATGCAGCGGGAATTCATGACCATCGCCAGCCATGAACTGCAAGGCCCTTTGACGCCTGTCCGCTTGCAACTTCACGTCTTACGGGACCGCAAGACAGGGTCGCTCAACGCATCCCAATTGCGCTGCGTCGATGTCATCGAACGCAACTCGCTTCGACTTTCGAACATGGTCTCCCAGATCTCCGACATCGTCCGCATCGACAATCACAGGCTTCCCGTGGATCTCGGAGACATCGAGATCGTGGAACTGACCCGTCAAGAGATCGATCGCATCCTGCCACTGGCCAATGCAAAGGATGTCTCCATCGCCTACAGTGGCCCAAGCAGTGCGTGGGCGCACGGGGATGCACGGCGCTTGGAGAAGGTCATGCGATACATCCTCGATAACGCCTTGAAGTTCTCCAGGCCCGGTGGGGCGATCCGTATCAATGTGGGTGCCGATCAGAGCGTCCGTTGGCAAATCGTCGATGATGGCATCGGTTTCGATCCCGAACTGAAGTCCAAGCTGTTCAAGCCGTTCACGCAATTGCACCAGGCCCCCGACTTGTACGGGGGCAGTGGCTTGGGCCTTGCGATCAGCAAGGGCTACATCGAAGCCCAAGGGGGAGGCATCTCTGCACAAAGTGAGGGCTTGGGGTTGGGGGCTGCCATCAGTTTCTGGCTACCGGTGGCCACACGGGCCCTGGAACACGAACATTCCACCCATTGACCAAGACGGCCTAGTGTTTCGCGGACCAAGCAACACTTGATGATCGACGCAGATGCGATGCTCGGCATACAGAAACCCGACCACGATGGCCTGAAGGAAGTCAAAGTGAAACTCCCTGTGAAGCAGTTGTTGAAACTGCATTACATGAAGCTCACCAGTGGCAAGACCTTCAGTTACGTCATCACGAACGCTCTCAACGACTACTTCCGCCAAGTCGAGGGGATCCATGACTCGGAGGAGACGAAGCTGGACAACGAACCATTGAACTGAGCCGCCACACGCAGCGCGCCAGATCCCTTCGGCCTTGCCGTCGGGGTCTGGCTGCCGCTGGTGTGGATGGTGTATTGGCGCTGAGGGCTTAGAACAGCAGACCGAGCGAAGAGAGCTCGGCGGTGATCTTGTCGACAGCGTCCTCGGCGTCGGTCTTCTTGCGGGCGCCGGTGCAGACCAGCTTGCCACTGCCGAAGATCAGCACGACGACCTTGGGGTCGGTGAGGCGGTAGACGAGACCGGGGAATTGCTCGGGCTCGTACTCGACGTTCTCCAGACCAAGGCCGATGGCGATGGCATTGAGGTTCAGTTCAGCACCCAGGTCGCTGGTGGCGACGATGTTCTGGATGGTGATCTCGGGGTCGTCGATGGTCTCGAAGCCGTGGGCGCGGAGTTCAGCGCAGACGATGCCCACAGCGGTGTGGACTTCAGCGATGCTCTTGGCGCCGGTGCAGACGACCTTGCCACTGCGGAAGATCAGTGCAGCCGTCTTGGGCTCGGCGACGCGGAACACGAGACCGGGGAATTGTTCAGGCTCGTACTCTGCGTTGCTGAACGTCGCGCTGATCGCGTTGAGGTCAAGTTCCTCACCGATCGAGGTGCTGGCGACGACGTTCTGGATATGGATGACAGCCATTTCGGGACCTCCCACGTAGGGGAGTTCCGCTACTCTTGGCCCATATATAAATGGGTGTGGCGGCCGTATAAGCAGTATATGAACTCCTTATCTAGTGGTCCTTGGGCTTATATCGCCCACCGAGCCCCGATGCCGGCCACATGGGCGTTCCGTTTGAGCAATGCGGCGCGTCCAACCCGCTCCACGTCAACATGCTGCACGGGCCGAAAAACCGCTGGCTTGGGGTGGTGGTGACGACCATCAACCGATGCGCAACGGTTTCAAGATGGCCGCGCTGGCCGACGACGTGGCCCTCCCTCTCGGGCGAATCGTCCTTTGGTCTGTGGTGGCGAGCACGCCCCTGGCACTCATGCTCTTCGCCCCGCGCCGTTGGGGTGGCGGCTTCCTGTTCAATCTGCGACGGATGATCGTGGATTATCGCTGGGCGTTGGCACTCTTCGTCGCCATCGTGGTCGAAAAGAACTGGGTCGATAGCCTCAACGACCCCATACGAGGGGTCTTCGGGGACAATACCTGGTTGATCCACCGTATCGAAGGGGACCTGGTCCTGTGGATCCAGCAGACCTTCCAATCAGAGGGCTTGACCGCATTCCTCGCCGTGCATTACCTATGGATGTACGTCTTCATGAACTACTTCACGGTCATGTTGTTCGCGTACCGGGACGATCGAGAACTGGTGGGTCTGGCGGCGCTGAACTATTCCATCATCTACATCCTGGCCATCCCGTTCTACATCTTCTTCAACGTGCAGATCACCAGCGACTTCATCCCCGGGATGGAAGCACTCCTGTACAACAGCAGCCCCAGCTTCTTCGACTTCTTCGTGACCGTCGACCCGTTGGACAACGCCTTCCCCAGCCTCCACACGGCCATCCCCTTCGGCCTTATCCTGGTCACGTACTGGACCATGCGCCGCCGGGGCTACTCCCTGCGCGACTGGGAACACCGCGGTTACCTGATCTTCATGATCGTCAACTTCGTCATGTTCCTGTTCAGCATCCTTTACCTGGGCATCCACTGGATCACCGACATCCCCGGTGGCATGCTCGTGGGCCTCATGGGCGCCATCATCGCGGACGAATGGAACGACGATTTCTTCCGCGGTTGTCACCGCCTGGAACGCATGATGGTCAAGGCCGTCTGGCCTGTCTGGGCGCCTGTGAAGGCCGCCTGGCACCGTTTCCGCCCCTAGATCCACCTGCGCCAACGCTTTTCAGACGCGGGCCATGGGACGCTTGATGGGGCGCCTGGTCGCGGAAGAGATGTTCCGCGAGAAGATCATCGCACATCTTCGTGATGTCGCCAGCGACAGCATCAGCGGAGTCGCCCGCGCCCTCAGCGAAGGACGGGACCTTCCAGTCCACCGCCTGACGGTCGCAGGTTACCTGTCGGCCATGACGGAAATGGGCCTCCTTCGGGAGATCCCCAAGCCCCCGAGCAAGCATTACCAACTGGCCAACACCAGTGCCCACCGCTCGATCTACGAGCGCATCGGCCTGGCGGTCAGGGAAGTGCCCATGCCCGCCGAGCGGCGCACCCACGCGGCCCTCGCTGCGCTGGTCCGCTTGTTCGGCCGTCCGGTGTTCCGCGCCGAACTGGTGGCCACCCGCAGCCCGATCCCCGACGACCTTCCCCGGGTCGAAGTGGACGACGACAAGCGCCGAGCCATCCTGGCCCGCATCCAGAAGCGCCCCTACCCCCGCATCGACGTGCCTCGCAACGACCCGTTGCTTGAGGCGCCCGCCGTACCCGGCCCGGTGGACGAGGTCATCCGCCGCACCCTCCTGATGGCCACGGAGACCGAACACCTGGCCGTAGAGCGCCGCGCCACCCAACTGGCTCTGAGCGACATCATGGAGCAACCATGATCGAAGACGCCATCCTGGAGCGACTGCGCCCGTCCGACCCGGAGCGGCAGCGAATCGGGGATGCCGTCACAAGCGTCGAAGCAGCCATCCAAACCGCCCTCGAAGAGCTGGGGGCCCCCGGCCGGGCTTCTGTCCAAGGCAGCATGGCCAAGGACACGT
>JBFGSX010000016.1:0-13386 GCA_041566495.1 Thermoplasmatota archaeon | reverse complement strand
GGAGGTGTAGCCTATGGCAAACGCGAAGGCCCGCATCTCCCTCACGGGAACGGACCCGGTCAAGGTCGACTCGGTGTGCAACCAGATCAAAGGGATCTCGGAGCGCACCGGCGTCAACATGGCTGGACCCATCCCGCTTCCCACGAAGCGCCTCAACGTCCCGGTCCGCAAGGCCCCCGACGGTGAAGGCAGCGAAACGTGGGACCGCTGGCAGATGCGCGTGCACAAGCGCCTCATTGACCTCGATGCTGACGATCGTGCCCTCCGCCAATTGATGCGGATCCAGGTGCCCGATGGTGTCAACATCGAGATCATGCTCCGCTCGTAAGAGCTGAGTTGAGACGCGCAGCGACTCGGACGAAAGTCCAACCCTTTTCCTTTCCCCTCCCTTTGGGCTCCCGAGGCGGCTTTGGCCGTCGAACCCGTGAGCCGCTTCGTTTGGCGCCTTTCTTGGCCCCGTTTTTGTCCCACCCTTGTGCGATTGCACGGGGGCCGCATGCGTCGCTCCACTCGGAGGGCGTGGAGCCATCCCAACGCCCTTTGGTGCCTTTCGCAGCGTGTTCGGGCCACGGGGTTTCTTGAGCGGCAGCGTCCATGCCGCGTCGTGGATGAAGAGCAGGCATTCCAGGTCTTGGAGGACATCGCAGCTGGAGCTTGGCCAGAAGCAAGTACCCGATTGGCGAGGGCACTGTCAGCCGACCCTGCCGATGCGGAGGCATTGGAACTGCAAGCATACTTGGAGGAGGCGTCCAGCGGCGACTTGCCTTTCCTCGAGCCGGATGGCACGGAGTCCCGGCGCACTCGTGTACCCGATCCGCTGGCCCTGACGTGCCTGCTTTGTGGTTCGCCCTGTGAGGACGGAGGCACGGTGCTGTTGAACACCCGCTTTGCCAGCTTCATGGGCTGGGATGTGGCCAACCAATCAGCCCATGTGGTGGTCTGCCCCGACTGCTTGTACGTCCACTGGTTCGTGCCCAGCGCCCCCGGCACGTTCCAGGCCCTCGGCCGCGATGATGCCCGGGCCGCGCTGCGACCGGCGGACGGCGGTTTCTCTTGCCAAGTGTGCACGTATGATTCGGCTGCAGAGGTGCAGCGCCAAGTCAATACCCGTGGCTTGACGTTCCTTGGCTTGGATTGGTTGAACCGGACGGCGAAGGCACGGGCATGCAATCGCTGCGGCTACTTGCATTGGGGGCCAGGGCCGTGGGCGGGTCGCGTCGATCCCCCCGGCGTGGAAGCAGGCATCCGTTGCATGTGCTGCGGCAGCGGGGCTTGGGAAAAGCGCAAGGCCTTGCTCAACAGCCGCGCCATGACGTTGCTTGGACTGGATTGGATCGATGAGGGTGCACAGATCTGGAGTTGCAGGGAGTGCCAGGCATTGCACTGGTTCCGCGCCGAGCCATTGGCCGCCGACTGAGAGCCCATCACCGGCTCCTTTGCGCAGACGGGCGACCCCTGCGCTACAGGCCGCGGCCTTGTTCCGGGGGCCGCGAGCGGGTACCTGGCAGCACCGATCAGCAACGCTACTCTGCAACGGTCCAATGAAGCGGCACATCCATGCCGTGGCCCGTTGTTGCAAAGAGTTCGAACGGCTGTTCGATGTGCACGCCCACGAAGAGGTCGGCGGGGGCGTCTTCCGACACGCCGGGCAGCACTTGGATGGTGGCTATCTGGCCGTCCGCGAAGAGGTTGGTGATCTGGCTGCGGCCGAAGAACACCCGCAGCGGGGAGGTGCCTTCGTCGAAGCCCACCACGGCGCCGGTCTCGTTACGCAGGACCAATGTCATGCGCTTGGAGAGGTCCGAGTTGGCGTCCCAGAAGAGTTCGAGCAACAGGTCTTGCACGTCGGGCTGGGGTCGTAATTGGAATTCGTTGACGTCTCGCCCGGCGACTTCGCAAGCCACGTGGCGGTCTTCTTCGGGATCACCAGAGCCATGGTCGTGGCCCACTTGCACGATGGCGGCACATGAGATGAGCCCCCGGTAACTCTGGGTGTCAAGGCCCCCGAGGGGGATCTTGGCGAGGGTGACGTTGAACGAGATGTGTTGACTCTGCGCGTGGGCGGTGAAGGTCCGCGTGGCGCTTTCGTAGCCCGGCGCCTCGAAAACGACGATGTGTTCACCAAGGGTCCAATTGGCGTGGATCGCGTAACGACCATCTTCGTGCACTGGGGCGGCATGAGGCTCGCCACCCAATACGCGCACGGTGGCTCCTGGAATGGGTTGCAGCAAGGCATTGACGACGATGCCGTCCAGGATGCCCGGTGGCGGCGCGATGTCCACCGGCACGGTGGGTGCCGCGCAACCGGCCAGCACGATGCAGAGCAGCGCCCAGGCCTTAGCTGCCATCGGCGATCGTGAATGCCGGCGGGGGCGGTGCCACATAGAACAGCGTGGCGTAGATGTCAAAGCTCTGTTGGGCCGCGAAGGCGGTGCCGATGTCGACTTCTTCATCGGCGGTGTTGCGGCCGACGTCGATGCTGACACGGACCAATCCGCCATCGGTGTAGAAGCGACTGGCTTGGGAGTTGCTGATCTGACCGCGGAGGATGCTACCGTATTCTTGCGAGAACAGGATTTCATCGAGTTGGCCGTAGCCTACTGTCTCGATGGTGAGATTGAGTTGATCGGCGGCCGGGGTCTGGGCGTCCCAGACCACTTCGATGACCGCGCCTGCCAAGTCGGGGTCGACGTTGAACTCCCAGACCCGTTCATCGACAGCGACGCCGCCGGGGCAGGTCTGGCGGAGGTTGGAGCCACTGGCCTTGACAAGCGCACTGCAACCGATGATGCCCTTGAACGTCAGTGTGTTGTGGGTCGCGACCTTGACGGGCACCGGGTCCAGCGTGAAGTTCAGCAGCACCGCCACGTCTTGGTCCAGGCTCAGGCTCCGGCTCTGTGGCTTGTAGCCGTCCTTCTGGACGACGATGACGAGCACTTCGCCGATGGGGAGTTGGGAAAAGGAGTACACGCCGTCCTCGTTCGTGGGGGCATCCAGTCCCAGGCTAGGGATGCTGACCTTCGCGCCCGCAAGGGGAGCGATGGCGGCATCGAACACGTAGCCGGATAGGGGCGGGATGGCCGGCGCAGCCGATCCATCGTCTGATGGGTCGACGACGTCGTCACCGTTGCCGGCGCAGCCGGCGAGGATGATCAACACGGTGACAAGGACGGCGCGCATGGGGGTCTACCTGCGGCGGACTGCACCCAGCAAGGCGATGGTGGCCAGGAGGGCAACCAGGCCGAGGCCGGGGGTGTTCTTCTTGTCAGCACCTTCGGAATCGACGCCGTTGTCGGTCTCGGCGGTGGCCGGGTCCCGTTCGTTGGCGGTCTGGATGACCTTGCCATCAGCGCTCAGGGTGATCGGCGGGGTGGCGAACTTCTCGTCCCAGCCGAGCGCGTTGCGCAGGACCTGGTTGCCGCTGAAGGTGGTGGCGTAGTGGTCCAGGCCGTAGGGGTGGTAGAACTCCTCAGTGGGGTCGGGCAGCAGGGCACCGATGATGGTGATGCGGCCCTCGCCGAGAGGGATGTACCCCAGCGCGACATCCTTGTTGTCGCAGGCTTGGGTCAGTTGGCTGCCACCGCAGACGCGGCCGGCGATGCTGCCACCGGCTTCGGTGAAGGCAGCGGGGTCGACGCCCCAGTTGGGGGACGTTCCCGTCACGCCGAAGCCGAGGGGAGTGGGTTCGTAGGTCTGCTTGACGCCGCCACGGATCTTGTTGAGGAGTTCGTGGTCGAGGTCCATGCGGATGCCGCCCATGTAGGCCTCTTCCTTGCTGACGGCGTCATCGGTGACACCTGCGAGGTCGAGGAACTTGAGGCCGGCGTCGGTGAGGACGAGGTTGCCGCCGTTCTCGACCCAGGCCAGCATGGCGTTGATCTTGGCGCTGTCCACGGCGCCTTCGGCGACTTCGTTGGCGCCCCAGGAGCCATCCACGAACTGGTTGATGGCGGTGCCGGGGATGACGATGTTGTCGAAGTTGGCCAGGCTGCTGGTGAACTTGTCGTTGGCGACACCGGCCGCGTTCAGGCGAGCAAGGACACCAGGGACCGCTTCATCGGAGCCGCAGTTCTGGCAGACGAAGGCAGACATGTCTTCCCAGTACTTGGCGGGGCGAGCCTCGAAAGGCTGGTCGGCGCCGTAGTCCCAGGCATCGTCGCCGGGGTTCTCATCGGCCCAGCCACCGGGGCTGAGCATCGGGTTGCCGTCGGCGTCCACGTCGTCGAGGTTGGTGGCGACGTATTGGGGGTTGATGTAGGCGGTCTTGAGGCCGGCCGTCTCGTAACTGATCTGGGCGTCGACCGCGGCCGCGTCCATGAAGCTCTTGACGATGTGGCGGACCATCTGCACGTGGTAGTCGTTGAACAGGGCGCCAGGACCTTCGTACTGGCTGCTGGTCGTGATGTGGTTGTAGGCCAGTTCGATGTCGTAGCCGGGGGCGTTGAGGCCGGTGGTCTGGGCGAAGAAGTCGCCGCTGAAACCGGAGTCCGTGTAGCCAATGGCGTCGATGACGGTGTAGTACTCGGCGAATTGACTGCTGCTGGCGGCGTGGGCGGGGTTACCGGCCAGGGCGCTGCCGGGCAGAGGGCAGTCGAACTGGGCGCACGCGGTCTGCAAGACCGGGCTGGCTTGGTCCCAGACGGCTTCTTCGGCGGCGAACAGGTTGCGCCATTCGGAGAAGTGAGGGTCGCCGTTCCAGCGTTCCTTCAGGGTCTCGGCGAGGCGGAGGCTGCGGTGCATCTCCTGGGGGCTGAAGGAGCCGGCCGGGAGCATGATGGCACCGAAGTTCTGGTGGTTGAGCATGCCGTGGATGTCAATGGCATAGTCCCACTGGAAGGTGCCGTTGCTCTGGGTGCGCTGTTCGACCATCCAGTTCAGGTAACCGACGGGTTCGGGTTCCTTGACAGCCTCGTGACTGGCACTGCCTTGGCGGTTCCAACCGATGGTGGGCGTCTGGCGGTTCATGTCGATGCCAGCACCGTTGGTGCGGCGGAACAAGCCGGCGCAGCCATCGGTGCCGCCGGAGAACTGGATCTCGTCGCAGCTCCAACCGTCGGTGTTGGGGAACAGCAGGAAGATGTTCATGAAATCCAGCATGTCGTGGTAGGTCTCCACGTTGCCTTCGCCCGTCGGGCGGGCGATGGAGGGATTGAGGCCAGCGCCGTTCTGGACGGTCTCGGTGGCGAAGCCGATGTTGCGCAGTAGGTCTTCGACGACGCGGAAGCCGCCTTCGCGGCCGCCCTTCTCGTTGCCGTGGATACTGAGCATGAAGAGGAGGTTCTGCTTCTCATCGCGGGGGATGGGGCTCTTCTCGTTGCTGATCTCGAGCATGTAGACCGGGTAGCTGCCGGTGCCCAGGAGGTCACCTTCGTTACCGCGGCTCATGGCCACTTCGTGGACTTCAATGAAGTCCGGGTACTGCGCCGCCAGGTAGCCAAGGCCTTGTTGGAACTCGAAGTAGGAGACGTAGTCGGTGGCGAAACCGGTGCTTCCGCCGGTGAACCCACGGGGGCCGGTGGCGGAGATGTAGTCGTTGTCAGCGATGGCTTCAGGGAAGACACGCCCCGTGGTGGCTTCACACAGCGCCGGGTCATAGTTGCCGGCGGTTTCGGAGCTACCACCAGCGACACTGGCGGGACCACACATCGGGACCAACGGATTGGCCGCCACGGGAAGACCCGCGATGGTGAACGAGAGGAGGACTGAAAGGGCGATAGCACCCTTTACCCACGAACGCATACGTTCGCGAGCCTAGGTTCGGCAGATAACGTTTGTTGGCATGGGCCGACGAGACGACGGTGGCCAACAGGAGGGATGGCGCATTTTTGGGCGCCAGGCAACAAAGGTGGGGGAAAGGGAAGAGGGGAGTGTGTGGACTTACCAGAAGTCGACGGAGCCCGCGTCGTCAAGGGGGTCTTCGTAACCCTCTTTCTCGGCGGTGAAACCGGCGGCTTCGGCTTCCTTGACCAGGGCGTCGGCGTCGGCCTCGGCGGTGGGCGGGACCTCGAAGGTCACGCTGTCGCCACTGCTCTGGTAGAGCTTCTTGAAGTGGAGTTCCTTGAAGGCCTCGCGGTCTTCGGACTCCTTGCCCTTGATGGTGATGCGCCAGGCGTCCACCATTCAGCTCACGACCTTGACTTTCTTGATCTCATCCCACTGGCGGATCTGCTTGACGACGTCCATGCCTTCGACGACGTGGCCGAAGACCGTGTGGACACCGTCCAGGTGCTTGCAGTTGGCGGGGTTCAGGACGATGAAGAACTGGCTGCCACCGGTGTCTTTGCCGGCGTGGGCCATGCTCAGGAAACCGAGACCGTGGCGACGGGGGTTGCCTTGGGTCTCGCAGGGGATCATCCAGCCGGGGCCACCGGTGCCGCTGCGGCGGTCGCCCTTCTTCTTGGAGTGGGGGCAGCCGGCCTGAACGACGAAGTCGGGGATGACGCGGTGTGCGTGCAGCCCGTTGTAGAAGCCCTTGTTGACCAGCTTGAGGAAATTCTCAACGGTCTTGGGGGCGTCCTTCTCGAAGAGTTCGATGGTGATGGGGCCACGCTCGGTCTCCATATGGACGACCGGAAGACCGCCTTCCATGGTGCTCATGGGTCCTGGGACGAATCCAGGGATTTGACGATTGGGGTCTAGGCGATGTAAAAGCCGTCCAATGCCGGGTGTTTTCGGGCAGACACCGAGACTTCGTCTCCGGCTTCTCCTTGGACGTCTTTGATGGCGTCATCCCAGCAGATGACCGTCACTTGGCTGCCTGCGACCTCGAGGACCGCCTCGGCTTTGCAGCGAGGGGGTTGGCCGACGACCTCTGTGGCGGACAAGGAGACCAGCACGCCTCGTAGGCGTTCGGGGGGCTCGGCGTCGTAGGGTTCCAGCACGGCGCTACCCAGCCCCAGTTCGAGGCCGCCTTTCCAGCCGGCTTTCACGGTGGCGCCGCGGATCACTAGTTTTTGGCCGGGCGTGAGGGGGCCTTGGGCGGTGAGGCGGTTCTCGTCGTCCCAGAGGACCATGTCGATGGCGCCCGTGGCATCGGCCAAGCGGACCCGGCCTACCAGGCCGTCGCCGCCCCGTTTGCGCTGGAACGGCCTGGCCGGGTGGATCTGTTCGACGGTGACGTCGAGGATGCCCCAGGCTCCGACGTCTAGCTCCGCGACAGTGAGGCGGCGGCTGTCATCGGCACCTCCCCGCACCGTGTCGAGGCGTGCTTGGGTGGCGGGGTCGATGAGGTCCACATGGGACGCAGGCCAATGCGGCCCATGAACCCCTCGGAGGCGAAAGCGAAATGACCCTGCACGTCGATTGCTGTGCATGGCCACTGATGTCGTGATCCCTGGGATCGAAGATGGGCTGCAAGATGTCTTGGATATGTACGAGTCACGAGGCGCCACCGCCCAGTTCTCTGCGCGCAGCAACGCGGTGATCCATTGTCATGACTGCGAGGCCGATGAACCGGCCGAACAGGCGCCCTTGGTCGCCCTGCACCGATTCGAAGGCAACAGTGATCCGGATGACCAAGCCGCCTTGGCCGCATTGGAGTGCCCGTCTTGCGGGGCGTGGGGCACGATCGTGTTGAGCTACGGACCCGGTTCCAGCCCCGACGATGCCAGTGTGCTTGGGGCCTTGTTGGACGATAGGGACCAATCTGGGATCCCGCCCGGCCGCTGAAGCGCTACGTCCTTCAGGGTCCGCCACCATCCATTCGTATGGCTGGCGTCATCGGCTTGCGGGGCCCAGACGTGGAGAAACGGGACGCCCTGCGTGGCTACAAAGTGGTGTTCGAGGACGCCGACCGACCCTATGTGCGGCCACACACGGGTCTGCCGGTCTTGACCATGGTCGACGGCAAGCCGGACGTGCATCGCCATGTCTTTGGTTTCACCCGGCGCTTCTCCAGCTTCAATGCCCGCAGTGAGAAACTGGAGGAGTCAAAGATGTGGTCCAAGATGTACGGCCACGAGGGCCACCACGGCGTGGCGCCGGTGAGTTACATCCTCGAATGGGGTGACATTGGCAGGGGCAAGCAACCATTTCGCATCGAACGGGCGGACGGTGCGGCGATGTGCGTGCCTGCCCTCGTGGGGCATTACTGGGACGAGTCGGGGGCGGATGCGTTCAGCTTGGTGACCATCGAGCCCAATGCGTTCGTCAAGACGTTCCATGACCGCATGATCGGTCAATTGGACGACGAGATGCTGGACGTGTGGCTGCGGCCTGAGGACCACAAGCCGGCAGAAGTTCGTGCGTGCCTGGCAGCGCCCCCTGATGACGAGCTGGTGGCGATCCCCATCAAGCACGATGCAGGCAAGGCGAAGTTCGACGATGCGGAGGCGTTGGCGGCGATCGGCGAGCCCATCACGTGGGCCGATGTGAAGGGGCGCAAACCCAAGGGCGGGGCCCAGGCCACGTTGTGAACCATTGGGCCAGCTGGGCCTAGCGCAGGGTCAGAACTGATAGACCCGGACTTTTCCATCCGCTCCAGCGTTGGCGAGTTGCTTGCCGTCGGGACTCCACGCCAAGCCGTAGACCCCCTTGAGGCCCGGTTCGTCAGAGTCCAGGAGTTTGCCTTTGGCATCGTGGATGTGGATGCTGCCGCTGCCAGCGGAGGCCAGGCGTTTTCCATCGGGGCTGATGGCACTGAAGACGTAGCCGGTGCGGCCCGTGTCAACGGTGGCGAGGCGTTTGCGCTGGGGCAGGTCCCACAAGGTGAGGTTGCCCCCGGCGTCGCTGACCAGTAGCAGCTTTCCATCGGGGGTCGCGGATACCGACGTGACGGCGATCTCGTGCCCGTCCAATTCTGCCAAGACGTCGAGATTCGTGGGGTCCCGCAATTGCACGATGGGTCCTCGCCCAGCAACGGCCCAAGCACCGGGCACGGACCATACGCCGCCGATGGAGCGGTCGATGCCCGTGGCCACCTGTTGTTGGGGCTTGGCTTCGCCGGGAGCCCTGAGGAAGATCTTGTCTCCGGTGTTCTTGCGCATCAGCAGCGTGCGGCCATTGGACGCCATGCCTTCGTAGCCCTTCCACTGATCGGTGACCTGGCCATGGTCCCAGAACAGGACCAGTTTGTCGGAGCCGACGGTGACCATCTGGTCAGCGCACCAGGCGATGCCGTTGACGCTGGAGGTGTGGCCGACCAGGTCTTCGATGAGCTTGTCGCCATCCCAGTGGCGCAAGACGCCCTTCATGCCGCCGGTGTACAACGTGCCATCGGGGGCGTAGGCGAGGCCACTGGCGTGGCGCTCAGAGGCATCAAGGACGAAGGCAGGCTGCATGCTGCGCCATGTGGCCGGCGCTTCATCATGCTTCTGCGTAGGCGTAGTGGCCTGCATCGTCTGCACCTGGTGGAACAGCGACCCAGGCTGGCCGGGCCGGGACATCGATGCGGGGCGGCGTTGGCGGTTCTGGCATGGGGGCCTTGCCCGAGAACCAGGCCATCAGGTTGTCTTCGGTGTAGCCAAAGGGACTGAGCAGGGTCTCGACGCTGCGGGCAAGGAGTCGCAGGTAATGGGGGACGTGGTACGTGGCGCCTGAGCCGAACCATCCTTCGTCTTCGAACATCTCCATGGGGACGACCCGTCCCTCCCATGGACCGTCTTGGCGAGCGACGACGTACTTCACGTATTCCCCGGGGCGACGTTCTGTGCCGCTGTTGCGCAGGCGCCGCATGGCGGCTTTGGCGTTGGTGTTGGCCCGGTAATCTTCCACCGCCTTGGTGGCTTGGATCATGGTGCCCAATTGCCGAGGGTCCACTTCGCGGCGGCGCAGGGCTCGGGCGGCGTCCATGGCGAGCTGCAGGGCTTGGGGGATGCGCATTCGGAACCCGGCGGCGTCGTCTGCTTGAGCGAAGATGTCCAGCATGGCTTGTTGGACGTCATAGATCCAATCAGGGGTGCTGTGACGTTGCACTTCGATGCCCCGCACCTTGAGGGTGCCGTCGTCGAACTTGCCATAGTAGCGATTGGGGACGCCGACCAATGATGAGGAAGAATGGGTCTTGCTGGGCAGGAACACGACCCACTTGTAGACGCCTTCCACGTCCATGGCGACCTGGACTTCTCGGCCGACGCGGCGGGCGAACTGCATCGCATCCTTGCGTTCGATGCCGGGTTTCTGGAAGAACGCGCAGTCGGTCATGGCATGGACCATGTCGAAGCCCATATCGTTGGCGATCTCACGGGCACGGGTCATGCCGGCGCGGCCGTAGCATTGGATGGCCTGGTGCACTTCGGCGCATCCGAAGCGGGCGTTGCGGTAGCGGAAATACCCGAAGCACACGACGCCCAGGGCCTTGTGTTCGGATTTGATGGCTGCCGCTTTGGCGATGGTGTCCGCGTCAAGCGGGTGCCCTTCGGACGTGCGTCGCTGGGCCATAGTGTCCCTTGGACGCTGAAGGTCTTGGGCGCTCTGCATGGGTGGGTGAAAGCTCCCCACCTCCACCGGTTTTGTCCCTGAAAGCCGATCACTACCCATGCTCATCCACAAGCCGATTTGCCAAAGTTGCAGCCTGCCCGTCCGCCCAGGCCACTGGGGAACGGAGGCAGACCAAAGTCTCAGTGATGCATACTGCATGGACTGCTACGCGGATGGCTGGTTCACGGAGCCAGACATGCCCCTCGAGGAAATGCAAGTGATCGTCGTCGAGGCGATGCAGAAGCGACATCTGCCCCGGTTCATCGCACGCGCCGCATCCAAGAAAGTACCCGAGCTCAAACGCTGGTCCTGAAGCGCGACCCACGACGACTCCTTGCCGTTGCCCCGACCGCAAGGGACCATGGACCGGGCCCCCGCTCGACACCCTGAAAGAGCGCCGAGTGGACATGGGGCCATGTTCGGCAGCAAGCAGGCGATCTGCCAGAGTTGCAGCATGCCGATGAAGTTGGACGAAGGGCACGGAGGGACCGAGGCCGATGGGACGCACAACACCGAGTACTGTAGCATGTGCTACGCCGACGGCCAGTTCGTCGACCCGGACATGTCCCTTGAGGACATGCAGGCCCTCGTCGAGGACGTCCTGCGCAAGATGCACCTGCCTGGCTTCATGGCCAAAGCCGCGGTCAAGAAGATTCCCAAACTCAAGCGCTGGGCCTAGGCCGGTATATCGCCAAAGAGGCCGTTCTGGTAATCCCGGATGGTCTGGATGATCTCTTCTCGGGTGTTCATCACGAACGGCCCGTGTTGTGCAACGGGCTCCCCGATGGGCAGGCCATGGTACGCGATCAGGTGACTCTCCTCACCGGCCTTCAGTGGAATTTCGGAGCCCCCCGGTTGGAAGGCTGCGGTCTGCCCGGTACCGAAGACGTGCTCCCCCACCTGGACGGCTCCCTTGATGCAGTAGACGAACGCAAAGTGGTCGTCTGGGACCTCAAGGACATACGCACCATCAGCGTCCAGGCGGATGTCCACGACCCCCGCCGGATGCAACAATTCGGCTTTGCCCGTGACACCGTGCTGGGTGCCTGCAAAGACGATGGCCTTGGCGCCGTCGCTGTCGACCACGGGCGCATCCTTGGCCCGTAGGTCCTGGTAACGGGGCGGACTCATCTTCTTGCTGGCGGGCAGGTTGAGCCAAAGTTGCAGCGTGTGGACGCCCTTGTACTCGTGGGCGATCTCGGTGTGCAACACGCCGCTGCCCGTGGTGGTCCATTGCAGGTCGCCAGGGTTGAGGATGCCGTGGGCGCCGGTGTTGTCCTTGTGTTCCAAGACGCCATCGATGACGTACGTGACCGTCTCGAAGCCCCGGTGGGGGTGCCAGTCGAAGCCGGTCTTGCTGAACCAGTCCTCCATGAGGAACAGGAACGGATCCGTGCCCTCGGTGCCGGGCGGCAGGATGGCTTGGTTCTTGTCGGTCTGCGCCGGGTTGTGGCCTGGGATGGCGTTGCGGATCCACGCAGGACTCCGTTGCATGCTCCCGGATGTGAGGACCGGATACTTACAGCATACCCTGCGGGCGAACGCCTCCAGTCGCCAGAACCCCGGATTGCTGTTGAAAGCCGGGTGGGGATGCGACTGCATGACCGAATGGGCCGGCGCCCCAGCACATACTGAACTGGGCAGCACTGACACGAAGGCGAGCATGGAGTTCCTTGGCAAAGTCTTCGGCCTGTCCTTCGAGCATAGCCCCGACGATTCTCCGATCGAGTACCACATGGCGTACAAGCCCGGCGAACCGAGCACCGCCGTGCGTCCGGTCATGCCCATGGAACCAGGCCCCAGTGCGACGCCGTATTACTTGACCTACGACATCGACAAGACCCTAGCCGATGCCAATGCGGCGGGGGCGACGATCATCCTGCCCAAGACCCCGCTACCTGGAAGCAAGGGATTCATGGCGTGGATGCAGATCCCTGGCGGGCCGGTCATCGCCATCATGCAGAACTGAGGCAATGGACCGGGGCCGGGGCATCTTTAACTCCCCCCCCCCGAATCCAGTTGCATGCGTGTCCTGCTATTGTGCAGTGTCTTGTTGTTGGCGGGTTGTGCGAACGCCCCCGTGTCGTACTTTCCCGCGGCGAACGACCTGCCCGATGGCTGGAGCTACGCCGTGTCCCCGCGCGACATCGAGGTCGACATGGACGGCGATTTCCCCGTGGCCAACACGAATCGCACTGCAGAGCTAACCGGTCCGTCCGGAACGGCGTCGATTCTTGTGATGACCTACGGCCAGCTCACCACTGCAGCCGAAGCCGAGGCGGACGCCCGCCGCTATGGTTGCGACGATGATGACATGACCCACATGTTGGTCGATGACCACCACTTGGTGTTCATCGGCACGTGGGAAGCAGACGAGCCGACCACACGGGACCTGCGAGCTTTGCGCAACACCATCGCTGCCACGACGGGCGCGGACATCATCTGTTGATCAGACGACGTACAGCCACGTCATGACCACGTGGCACCCGGCGCCGATCATCACGAAGACATGCCAGATGCCGTGGAATCCCACATGCTCCGGCCAAGGGTCGGGTTTCTTGCGGGCATACATCACGGCACCCACGGTGTACGCGGCGCCGCCGGCAGCCATCCACATGAGACCGGCAAAGGGCATGTTCTGCAAGAGTGGCCAGATGGCGACGACCGCAATCCAACCCATGCCGAGGTACAAGCCCACGGTGATCCAGCGAGGACTGTGGGGCGTGACGATCTTGAGGATGACGCCTCCAAGGCCCAGACCCCAGATGACGCCGAAGATACTCCAACCCCAGGCACCTCCAAGGGTGAGAAGGGAGACCGGGGTGTAGGTGCCAGCGATGAGCAGGAAGATGGCGATGTGGTCCATTCGTCGACTGATGGCGTGCCACCTGGGACCCATGGTGCCGACGACGTGGTGGAAGGCACTGCTGCTGAACAACAAGATCAACGTGGCGCCGTAGACGGCGACGC
>JBFGSX010000015.1:0-13521 GCA_041566495.1 Thermoplasmatota archaeon | reverse complement strand
GATGGCTTCGTGGACCCGGCGCACGGCTTCGTAACTGGGGTTCAAGCGACCCCGCTCCAGCTTGGCCACGAACGACTGGGAGGTGCCCGCATCCTTGGCCAATTGCGCCTGGCTGATGCCCAGGAGGCGGCGTTGTTGCCGGATGCGTCGGACGACCTCGTGCAGGGGGAGCACAAATGGGTCGATGCCGCCGCCGTATGAGTCCGTTGTGACTCAAACAAATGGTCCGCGTCCTTCCGATAGGGCATCGGTTCTGCCCCAACATTCATATCACACCTCGGCTGGGCTGAATCCAGGACCATGCAGACCGCTGTACGGGTACAATGGATGCGCCGATTGAGCATCGTGCTCCTCGTCATGACGTTCTCTTTGATGGTCCTCGGCTCTTGGGTCAAGGCCACCGGCAGTGGATTGAGCTGCCCCGACTGGCCCCAGTGCTACGGCGAATGGTTGCCACCATTCCCTTCCGCGGAGAACGGCGGCACGTGGGAAGGCGAGCCCGTCGAGTACTCCCAGGCCCAGGTCCTGTACGAATGGGGCCACCGCGCCCTGGCCTCCTTGGTCGCCCCGGTCTTGGTGGCCTTCGCTTACCTGGCCATCCGCGGCCAAGCCCTCCACCCGACCCTGCGTTTCCTGCCAGCGTTGTCCGGACTTGTCCTCGTCGTCCAGATCGGCATCGGTGGCGCCACGGTGTTGCAGGGCAACCCTGCAGCCACCACGACGCTGCACCTGGCGACGGCGACGTTCTTCTTCTTCCTGGTGACCCTCAGCGCCGCCTTCGCATTCCTCCGCCCCTTGCCCCACGGGGGCACGGTGGTGGTCCGAGATGGCGCCCCCGCCGTCAGGTACCCAGGCGAACCCCCCTCTGAAGAAGAGATGGCGGGCCGCCCCACGAAGGCGATCATCAAGGACTTCGTGGAGATCAGCAAGCCCCGCATCATGCTGCTCCTGCTGGTCGTCGCATGGTCGGCCATGTTCGTCGCCTCCGGGGGTCTGCCACCTTTGGTCCCCTTCCTTGCGGTGACCTTCGCAGGCATCTTCTCCACCGCCGCCAGCGGGGCGTTCAACAACGTCATCGAGATCCCCCGCGACCGGCGCATGGGGCGCACCGCCAAGCGCCCCCTTGCCTCCGGCCGCATGGCGGCCAGCAGCGGCATCGCATACGGGGTCGTGATGAGCATCCTGTCCATCGCCAGCCTGGCCCTCATCGGGGCCTGGCTCGCCGCTCTGTTGACCGCAGGGGCGATCGCGTACTACATCGTCGTCTACACGGTGTGGCTCAAGCCCACCACTCCCCAGAACATCGTCATCGGTGGCTTCGCGGGCAGTTTCCCCGCCCTCATCGGTTGGTCTGCCGTGACCGGCGGCCTCGCCTGGCCGGCTTTCATCATCGCCAGCCTGGTGTTCCTCTGGACCCCGGCCCACTTCTGGGCCCTGGCATTGCTCTACAAGCACGATTACGCCGCCGCGGATTACCCGATGATGCCCAACGTCATCGGAGAGCACGGCACCCGGCGCCAGATCCTGGTCTACTCGGTGCTGACGGTGCTGGCCAGCTTCTCACTGGTCTACCCCTTCGCTGACGCTGGCCTGATCTACTTGGCCGCAGGGGCAGGCCTCGGCTTCCTCTTGGTCTTCCGGGCCGCGAAACTGGAGACCCAGCCTAGCCCCAAGGCCTACCGGACGTTCTTCCTCTGGACGATCCAGTACCTCGGCTTCCTGCTGATGGCGCTGATGCTCGACCAAGTGGCCTTCGTCCGCGTCCTTTAGGCTCTAGCTAGGGGGCAGAGGCGGGTCGCTCAACGACGACAGGTCCAGCGCAGCTCCAGGCTCGACGGCGTGGATGCGCACGTCGCTTGGGACCACGGACCGCAACGACTCAGGGGTCCCGGCCAAGATCGGGAAGGTGCCGAAGTGCATGGGGACCACGTGCTTGGCGCCCAGGAGTTCAATGGCCTTGGCAGCGCCAGCCGGATCCATGGTGAAGTGTCCGCCGATGGGCAATAGGGCCACGTCGAAGGGATGCATCTGCGCAATGAGGGCCATGTCTCCGAAGGCGGCCGTGTCCCCTGCGTGGTAGACCACGTCCCCATCAGGGCACGTGATGACGAAGCCCGCCGCGGCGCCGCCTGGGACGATCTGTCCTTCGTCGCCTGGGCAACCGCCACTGTGGACCGCTTGCACCATGGTGAGTTTGAAGCCGGCGACCTCGACGGTGCCGCCGATGTTCATGGAGATGATCTGTTCCTCGTCGACCCCTTGTTGCTGTGCCCAGAACTTGATCTCATGCACGCACACGAGCGGTGCCCCAGCGGCGTTGCAGATCACCGGGGCGTTCTGTGCATGGTCGAAGTGGCCGTGGCTGACAGCCACGACGTCGACGCCACTGACGTCGGTGCCAGGGTAGGTGGGGCCCTCCAGCCATGCATCGATGGCCAGTGTCTTGCCCTCGGACTCGATGAGGAAGCCCGCGTGCCCCAGCCATGTCAGTCGTGCCATGGAGATTGATAGGCGCCCTACGACAAAAAGCCGTGCTACGGATAGCTGGGCAGCGGGGCGCCCGGCGTGGCGGCGAGCTTGTGCTCGTAACCGGTGGCGATGCTGGCGATCTCACCGAGCACTTGGTAGACGTGGCGGCTGACGTCGTCCAGGACCACTTCGTCCGGGCCCGGAGCACCCTGCATCTGGGTGCTGAACGCCATGGGTTCGAAGGTGCTGCCGGGAGAGTTGAGGCTCTGGGTGTCGGACTTGTCCTTGTGCAGGCGATTGAAGCCTCCCACGACACTTCCGCACACCATGTACATCACGGGCTCGGCGACGGCGCCACTGCTGCGCATGCCGGTGTGGACCCCTTCCTGGATGATCAGGGAGGTCGTCTTCACGCCTTCCTTGCCCTTGGCCATCTTGTCCCGACCCTTGCTGTTGAGGCGCAGGAAATCCTCACCGCTGGTGGTGTCCATGACCCCCATCCCATAGGTGCCGGCATCGGCCTTCACGAAGACGTGGGGCTCGCGCTCCACTTCGTACTCGGCGTACTTGGCGCGTACCCGGTCGAGGACACCGTCGATCTTGGCCGCCACACCGTCAAGGGTGTCGCGGTCCTTGAAGTCCACGTTGTCCGCGCGGTCGAACTCGGCGCTGATGAGCCAGGGGTCGAAGCCGACGTACTCACCGAGTTGTTTGCTCAGTTCGCAGACGATGCGGAAGTGTTCCGATTTTCGGCGGCGATGCCACCCCATCGACGGGGGCGGGGTGATGGGTTGGCTCAGACCATCGAGGATGTCCGGGGTGCCCCCGGAGAGGTCGTTGTTGAGGATGACCACGTCGTGGACGGTGCCGTCGGCGATGAGGGCGTCGCCTTCTCGGATGACCCCGTGCACTTCGAGCTTGTCACCCAGGGCGGTCTCCACGGTGGATTGGGGGAACAGTTCCTCTGCCATGGTGCCGACGGTGACGCTGTAGCCTGCTTGGCCGAACAGGTCACGCAGGGTGCGGAGGTTCTGGAAGTACCACTTGTTACGGGTGTGGCTCTCCCCCAGTAGCAGCAGTTCTTCGGCTTCTGGGTACACCTTGCCCATGTAGCTCTTGACCGCGTTGGCGGCTTGGGTGTAGCTACGTTCGCTCAGGTTGTTGAAGCCGGCCGGGAAGGCATTGGCATCGACGACGGCAGCCTTGTGCCGGTTGCGGCGGATATCGACGCTGGTGTAGACGGGGCACAGGACCTGATTGCGATGGTAGGCGAGCAGGTCTTCGATGCGGTCCGTGGCGTCGACCAGGATGCGGTCCAATCCGACGAGTGCGCCTTGTGTTGGGTTCAACAGAGTTCCTCCAGCGTGGGGTCCCGGTTGCCTTGGACGAAGACTTCGTCCCATAGGCGGTAGACCAGGAATTCGGCGGGGCGCTGGAACGCGCCGCCGAGTGGGTGTGCCTCCATGACCTTGCGGTCAAGGAGTCGTTCACAGTGTGATTCGAATTGGTCCATGACACGGGGCCCTGTGGCCCGGCCTGCGGGGACCTTCTTGCGCCATGTCAGGTCGTCGGGCATGCCCAGTTCGTCGAGGGCTTTGCGCAGGATCCATTTCTCCATGCCTTCGTGGCCTCCCCCAGCGGGGCCGCCCATCTTCCAGCCCCACGGCACGGCTCGACTGGCAGCGTGCAGTGGCCTGCTGAGGAAGGGGACACGGACCTCGAGGCTGCTGGCCATGGAGTTGCGGTCGACAAGGCGGAGCTGGAAATTGCTGAGCTGACCTTGCTGGTCCCATTCGGCGAGACTCTGGCCGCTCATGTGGGTGAGGTTGACCAGCGTGGCGAGTTCGTCTTCGTGGGCTGGGCCTGCGTGCCGGATGCGGTCGATGCGTTGCTTGGCCAACGCCAAGGGGTCCTTGTAGCGGTCATAGCCGCCCCACAGTTCGTCGCTGCCTTGACCGCACAACCCGACCTTGACGTCCTTGGCCATCCGTTCAAAGAGTGGCAGGAAGAAGAACTCGGTGTAGTTGATGTTCTCGTTGTGGTACGTGTAGCGGGGAAGTTCCCGTAGCACGTCGTCGATGTCAAAGAACGTCTCGTGGTGGTCGGTGCCTAGGTGATCGGCGAGTCGGCGGGCCGCTTGGAAGTCGGCGACCTCTTCGGACTCGGCGATCGTGTAGGTGTGGATGGGCGTGTCAGAGAGGAACTTCTGGTGGGCCGTGGCGACGACGGCGGAATCGAAGCCGCCACTCAGGATGACCCCAAGGGGAACGTCCGCCATGAGTTGTTCCTTGACGGATGCGACGAAGCGGTCTTTGATGACGTGGGCGGCGTCCTCGACGGTGGCGTAGCGCTCGACGGGGACGTGGTAGTATGGTTGCCAGAGCACGCGGCACCCTTCCGGTTTGTCAGGGCGGAGCATGGCCCATGTTCCGGGAGGGAGTTGGTGGATGCCTTGGAAGAGCGTCGCTTGGCCGGTCAGGAACTCCAAGGTGGCCCGCTCCCGCAGCCGATCCAGGTCCGGGACCGCTTCGATGCGCGGGTGTGCGAACAGGGCCTTCTGTTCACTGGCGAAGACCACCTCGCCGTCGACGCAAGCGTAGTAGAACGGCTTGATGCCGAAGGGGTCGCGGGCGATGAACAGGGTGCGGTCTTGGGTGTCCCACCGGGCGAAGGCGAACATGCCTTCGAGGTGGGTGACCACATCGGGGCCCCAACGGCGGTAGCCTTCGAGGATGGTCTCCGTGTCCGAGTGGTCGGTCCGGAAGGAGGCGCCTTGCTCCTTGAGTCTGGCGCGGACGGCGGCGTGGTTGTACACTTCGCCATTGTAGACGATGCAGTAGCGCCCGTCGTGGCTCTCCATGGGTTGGGCGCCGCCTTCAAGATCGACGATGCTCAAGCGGCGGTGGCCGAGGGTGACGCCTTCGTCGCTCCAAATGCCTTCTCCGTCCGGTCCCCGGTGGACCAATAGATCCGCCATTTGGCGTACAAGAGCGGGGTCGTCACGACCTAGGATCCCAGCGATGCCACACATGGATTCGTTCGCTCGGCGCAGCCGTGCGTAGCCTGGGGACGGCCAAGTCCGCCTTAAGCGCGGGGCTTCGGGCGCAGCCTATGGTGCAGCAGGGGAACGGGCGCGCAACGGGCGGTCCGTCCAAGGATCGACCACAAGCGTCTCGTCGCCGTCGATGGCGAAGGAGTCGAGGCCGACCTGTTGGTGCAGAAGCACGTGTAGAGGATGGGGACGCATCGTAACCAAGTCGCTCCAGATTTCTCACCTACATAAGGTAGGTTTGCGAAATATCGGCGTTATGTGAAGTTCCCACGACCCACCATCGTCGATGGTTGACAGTTCAAGTGGCACCCGAACATGTTCACTTTGCTGTCTGTGGGAGGGTTTGCGCACCCCACAAGATGCATCGCAACGTTGGCCCAGAACCGCCATATATGCCGGCCGAAGGTCTGCTGCCGTGCGCCACCTGGCCCTCCTGTCCATCGCCATCATCACCCTCTCCGGATGCGCCGGCCAAGTCACCATCGACGGTGCCCCCAGCACCCAGACCCGCTCCGAGAGCACCTGCTACAAGACCCAGAATGGCGTGACCCGGGATTGCGACGAAAGTATCCGCGGCCCCAGGGAGAACGTCACCTTCGACGAACGCGCCCCCATGACCGACGGCATCGACCTGTCGTGGAGCTTCGCCGTGCACCCGGGCGCCAACGTCACGACCATCCGGTTCACTATCGAGGGGCACGACGGTGGCGGCGTCAGCGTCGTGCAAAGCCCCGGCTGCATCAAACTCAACGGCCCCCTCACAAGGACCGCCGGGACCTGCAGCAGCGGCGGCATCGCAATCAACGTGAACGGCGCCATCGTCTCCGCAGCGCCCCGAGTCCTCATCGATGAAGCCGGCCTGCCTGCCGGCGACTACACCCTGAGCGCGAAAGTGCCCCGCGCCCTCGCGGACTACCATGTCGTCATCGACGTCGTCTACTGAAGGGTCAGCGGAGTGATGACCCGATCCACGGGCCGGTCGTGGGGTTCCATGGGCAACCCATCGAGCAGTTGCTCAGAGAACCCGACCCCCCACGACACCCCTCCGAGCATCGGCAAGAGCTTGTCGTAGAAGCCTCCACCTTGACCGAGGCGGGCGCCGGCACGGGTGAATCCCAGGCCAGGTACCAAAGCGACGTCCACCACCATGGGCGTGATGAGGGGCGCGTCGGCGACCGGTTCGGGGATGCCGAACGAGCCAGGGGACAATTGGGCCCAGTCCGCGACCTCGTGCAACGTCAGGACGCCTCCAGGAGCGACCCGTGGAAACGCCACGGTCTTGCCAGCGCGGAAGGCGGCATTGGTGGCAGACACCACCGACAGTTCTGACTTGACCGCCTTGAACACCAGCACGGTCTGGGCGTCCCGCCAATCCTCGTCACTGACGATGGCGGCGTTGACCAGGTCTTCTTCCTGGGCACGCACGAGCGTCTTCATGGCAGCCAAGCGGCCGCGGAGGTCTGTGCGCAGAGCGGCCTTGTCCACGGAGGCGCCCAGGAGGCGGGCGTTTAACGCCGTGGCGGTGGGGCCTACAGGCTCAGGATCGGACCCGTTGCAAGAACTCTGAGCTCGCGACGGCAGGCATGGTGACCGCTTCGATGCCGAGACTGGCACCCACCTTGGCAGCAGCGGCCATCATGGCTTCATCATCTGGCGCCTCGACCAGGCCCACGAAATCATACGGGCCGAGGGTGGCCCAGACATTGATGATCTTGGCGCCGAATTCGGCGATGATCTTCGAGGCTTGGTCCGGACCCCATGCCGGGTCGTCCAGCATCTTCTGCGCGTCATGGACCTTGATCAGCCGGATGTAGGTGGGCATACCCGCAGATGGCCACCCATCCCCAAGGCCCATTGCACGAGGAATCGCGGGCCACAACCATCATGCCGGCCCCCCGGCATGCGCCGCCATGGACTACCGGGTCGTGGATGTGTTTGCCGAAAGGGCATTGCAAGGCAACCCATTGACCGTGGTCATGGACGCAGCCGGCCTGAGCGACGACGCCATGCAGGCCATTGCCCGGGAGACCAATCACAGCGAGACCACCTTCGTCACAGGGCACGCTGACGATGGCACGCCCCGTGTGCGCATCTTCACCCCCACCTCGGAGCTGCCGTTTGCCGGCCACCCCACCCTTGGGACCGCCCACGTGCTTGGCGCCGACGCCCTGGACCTGAACGTGGGCCGCATCCCGATTCGGCGCGAAGGCGACCTGTTGTGGATGACGCAGAACGCTGCGACATTCGGCCCTGAGCTGAACCCGGCGATGCTGAGTGCATGCCTCGGCGTTGACGTCCTGGCTGGGGAAGTGGTATCGACAGGCACTCCTGTCGCCATCGTCCCGGTCGCCGACATCCCGACCCTGCGCGCCGCCGACCTGGACCCTCGGCGTTACGTGGGACCCGACGTCGCGGGCATCTACGTTTTCGCCCCACGTCCCGACGGCACCGTTCAGGCCCGCTTCTTTGCGGACTTCGTGGGCATCCACGAGGACCCCGCAACGGGCGGCGCGGCGGGGCCGCTGGCGGCATGGCTGCACAAGGCGGGACGCTTGCAGGGCACCCAATGCATCCACCAGGGCCTCGAAATGGGGCGCCCGAGCCGCCTGCACATCCGCTTCCATGGCACCCCCGAGGTCGGGGGCAAGGTCCAAGAAGTCGCTCGCGGAAGCTTCGTTTTCTAGCGCACCCATCAAATATGGCCGCCGACTCGCCCGGCCATGGCAGTATCGGACTGGCTAGCCGGTTACGACACGAACGACCTGTGCATCGCCACTGCGGCGAGCCACAGCTCCTTGCAGATCTTCCACGGAGCCAAGAAATTGGGCTTCCGGACCATGGCGATCATCGCGGGCGACCGTGACCTTCGCTACTATGACGCCTACCCGGGCGCCAAGCCCGACAAGATCCTGCGTCTGGAGTCCTACCACGAACTCATCGGCATGGCTGAAGAGCTGCGCAAGGACAACGTCATCATCATCCCCCACGGCAGCCTCATCGAGTACATGGGCGCCAAGGACTTCACCGGCATCGAGGTGCCCGTCTACGGCAACCGCGATGTGCTGGATTTCGAATCCGACCGGGACAAGGAACGGGAATGGCTCGAAGCCGGCGGCATCACCATGCCCCGCGAGATCGAGGACCCCCGCGACATCGTCGAGCCGGTCATCGTCAAGTACCACGGCGCCAAGGGCGGCAAGGGCTTCTTCATCGCGAAGAACTACCACGAGTACAAGCGCCAGATCCAGGAAGGAGAACCCCACACGATCCAAGAGTTCGTGATGGGCACCCGATACTACCTGCACTACTTCCACAGCCGCCTGGACGACGAGGGCTTCATCATCAACAAGGACGCCCCCGGGCAAGGCCACGCGGAAGCGAACACACCCCACGGCACCCTTCAGATGCTCAGCATCGACCGCCGGGACGAGTCAAACATTGACGAACTGAACCGCATCGGCTCCATCAAAGAACTGCAGGACGCCGGCATCGACCCCCAGTTCGTGGTCACCGGCAACATCCCGATGGTCATCCGGGAATCTCTGCTGCCCAAGGTGTTCCAGATGGGCGAAGGCGTCATCCAGGAATCCTACAAGCGCTTCGGCGGCTTGTGGGGACCGTTCTGCCTCGAGACCATCGTCACCCCGGACCTTGAGTTCAAGGTGTTCGAGATCAGCGCCCGCATCGTCGCCGGCACCAACCCCTTCGTGGCGGGCAGCGCCTACTCCGAAATGATCGGCCCCGGCCTCAGCACCGGCGTCCGCATCTGCCAAGAGATCCAGAAGGGCGCCAACGAAGGCCGCCTCACTGAAATCCTGACATGAGCCACGAGGGCCACGAACATCGTGGCCATCAACACGGGGACGAAGACCCGTTCTCGACCGAAGAAGGCGCGGCTTTCTGGGCCCAGTGGGCCCCCATCCTCGAGACGGGCACGCTCGCCGTCTCCGAAGCATTGCTGGATGCGGCCCACGTCGGCGCAGGCACGCGGGTGCTCGACCTTGCTTGCGGCCTAGGGCACACCACGGTGGCCGCCGCAGCCCGAGGCGCGGAAGCGACGGGGCTCGACCTGAACCAACACATGCTCAGGCAGGCCGCCATCGCTCCTGGCGTGCGCTACGTGGAAGGAGACATGACCCGACCCCCTGTCGGGCCATGGGACGCCATTGTCAGCCGTTTCGGCGCCCACCACGCCGACCCCTCGTGGGTGCTCGGGGCGACGAAGACATTGGCCCCGGGGGGAACCCTTGCCATCGCCGAATGGGCCACGGACACCGCCTTGTTCGACGTAGCGGGAGACATGGAGTTTCCCACCGAAGACACCGCCCAGGAGTGGATGGAGCGTTTCAAGGCGGCTGGCCTCCGAGACATCATCGCCAGCGAGGTCTCGTTCACCATCGACTTCGGGGACGAGGAGACCTTCGAGCAGTTCCTGGTAGACATGGACGACGGGGCCCAGAGCAATGTGGGGGCCCCTGGAGGCCAACAAGAAAACCGGGCATTCATCGTCTCCGGCCGCCAGTGACGCAGGACAGGTTCTTGTCCCCCGGCCCTCCATGACGGACCATGTCTCGCTATCCACCAGGCTTGGCAGCCTTGCTCACAGGATGCGCTTTCTGGGGCGCTAGCAAAGAGATCGGGACCGAGATCCCCATCGACGCTCCTGCATTCCCCATGACAGCCCCTTGGACCGATGGCGCACCCATTCCAGCCACCTACACCTGTGATGGCGAAGAGGTCTCCCCCGAACTGCATTTCCCCTCCTTCCCCGCCAAGACCACCCACCTGGCCGTGCTCATGGAGGATCCTGACGCGCCGGCAGGAACCTGGGTCCATTGGCTGTGGTGGGACTCCCCCGCGGGAGACGTCAAGCGAGACAGCGAACCTGGCATCAGTGGCAAGAACTCCTGGGGCCGCATCGGCTACGGAGGCCCATGCCCACCTTCAGGGGGGCACCGGTACTTCCTCCATGCTTACGCCCTGAGTGGGCCGTTGGGCTTGCCCGCAGGGAGTGACAAAGCCGCGTTCGCTGCGGCTGTCCAAGAGAAGGCCGTCGGGTACGCGTCCGTGATGGGCACGTACGAACGCTGATCACCAGCCCATCGTGCCCGGGGAGCCCTTGAACGGGCCACGAATCTTCTTCGTGATCCAGCCCCCATAGAACGAGCCCGGCTGGGGCAACACTTGTTCATCATCGACGAAACAAGGCCCGGCCTTACCCGCGTAGAACGCCAAGTGGCCCGCGATGGCTTCGAAGCCCGCCGATGGTTCCGGATAAGACCATGCGAGGGCGGCGACCTTGCTAGGCTCGACAAGATCGTAGTGGATGGCGCGGCCCTTCCATTCGCACGTGGTCTGCCGTCCGTTGGGCTGCAGCCACTCCATGCGGATGTCTTCTTGCGGGATGTAGTAGACCGGCGGGTGGCTGGTCTCCAAGACACGATGGGCGCGCGTCGTGTCCGCCAACACCTCGTCTCCCGCCATGACCCGCAGACGGTGGGTGACCGGTTCGCAGGCAGGAGGTCGGGGGTAGTCCCAGACCGATTCTTGGCCCGGCCCCACTGGTTCGCGCTTCATGGGGTACCTTTGGGGGCCCCTGCTTCAATAGGTCTCCCTCAGCCCTGAAGGATCCAGTAGGCGATGAAGCCGAAGCCGATGGCGGTGTAGACTACACTGATCCACCAGCCGTACTTCAGCATCATCGCGCGGCGATGGGCGGTGTCGCTCGATGCGTCGTGCCCTTCTTCCTCGGGCTTGGTGGGATCGAACTTGTTGAACGCCATCTTGGGCCTTGGCTGCCGGGACTGAGCGATAAGCGTTGTGTGGCATCGGGGCCTGGTCTAAATGGGGGCGGCGTGTCGCCGACCTGTGCTCCGTGTCATCCTTGCCGATGCAGAGGTCGAACTGGTCCCCGGCGACATCGCTGGCCACCCGTCCATCCGCAACCAGGCCAAGTTGCTCGGTAAGCAAGCCACGCGTCTTCTGTTGGATGCCAATGCCCACCGCGCGGCCCTTCATCAGCTGCCTGAAGGGGAGCGCCGTGGCCGCCCGGACATCCTGCAATACTGCCTGTTGACCCTATTGGAATCCCCCCTGAACAAGCAGGGCGGCCTCGAGGTCGGCATCCACGTCCGGGATGGCCAGTTCATCCGCATCAAGCCAGAGACCCGGCTGCCCCGGGGCGAGGCCCGTTTCCATGGCGTCTTCGCCCGCGTCTTGGCCGAAGGCAAGAGTCAGGACAAGGACCCGCTTGTCTGGTCGGAAGGGGTCCGCACACCTCAGCAGGTGTTGTCGTCGTTCGCCACCGGCAAGGTGCTGCGCTTGGACCCAGAGGGCCCCGCAATCCAGCCTGAGGCCCTGCCGGCCCAGAGCGACGAGGACCTCACCATCATCGTTGGTGGCTTCGCCCATGGCACGTTCACAGAGGAGTGGCAGGCCGCTGCGCCTGAGTGCGTCAGTCTGTGGCCGGAGTTGCTGACCGCGTGGGCTGTGCTGGGCGAGTGCGTTGCGCACTGGCGAGCACAAAAGGCGCCGTCTCCGAGCGGCTCCACGCCCCCAAGCTGAACAGCCAGAGGCCTTGCAGGCCGACGACGATCCGTTCACTCACCGCCACATCGGGGGTGCCTTCGATGAATCCTTTGACCATCCAAGGGGTGATGGCGAAGAACGCCAAGCCGACCAGGAGACTCCCCCACGCCAGTGGCTGCCAGCCCCAGCGTAGAGCCGGGAACGCGGTGAGCATGGCGAAGCCCAATGCACAGAACATGGCGATGGCAGCCACTTCGTGGACACGCCCCACCCAGGTCGTGACAGCGCCTGGCGCCGCGGCGGGGAAGACCGCCAACAAGACCACCAACGGCCCCACGGACCACATACAGCCCAGGGTGGCCTTGCTCCAGCCCCCAGGGGGAAGGGCAGCCTGCATGGAGATGGCCAGCGCGATGGCTCCGGCCGCAAAGAGGCCCAGCCCGACGAGCCATAGCCAGGCGAAGGGCATGAGCCTGAAGTGGCTCAGGTAGTAGGGCACGGAGCCCGTCTGGGCTGCCATGACGTGGAGGGCGACGAGCACGAGCCCGAAGGCGGTCATCAGACTGATCGCTAGGAGTCCGCTCCAATAGCCCACCATGGCTCGACGCCGGTCCATGACTGTAGCTTGGCGTGGCGGGGCATGGGGGTCGGCTAGAACGCGCGGAACCGTGGCTGTGCTCGGACCCAACGCTCTATCGCGTCAGCATGGCATGCAGAGGCCGTGGCCAAGGTACCGTCGCAGAGGGAGCAAGACCAGAACCGGCGCAGCACGGGGACCGGGGCGGCCAGCCGAGGCAAGTTCATCGTGGGCGTCTTGCTGGCGGTGGCCATCGTGGCGATGTTGCTGTGGGCTGCGCAACCGGCTCCCGCCGCGGTGACCCGAGACGCCAACTTCGTCGCCTTCGGCTTGGCCGATGATCCGTTCTTGGGAGACCCCGAGGCGCCCGTGGTGCTGGTGGGTTACGAATCCCCCCACTGCAGCGCTTGCCAGCATTTCCATCGCAGCGTGTTGCCGGAGCTGCAGGCCCAGATCGATGCCGGGTCGGTCGTGTACTACTACATCCAGGGCACCATCGGCGATGATATGGCCAGCAGCGTGGCCCAGGAGTGCGCCCTGGCGGCCGGAGGCAACGATGCGTTCTGGGACACCACGGACCGGTTGTACGGCCGCAGCTACACGTACACGGCGCCCGATTGGCCTTCGTGGTTGGCAGATCTGGCGGCCATGCACAACCTGGACGGTGACGACTTGCAGGAGTGCTTCGACGAAGGCCGGACCAGCCAAGCGGTGCGGGAGGACCTCCGAGTCGGACGTGACCAAGGAGCCGCCGGGACCCCGACGTTCTGGGCGTTCACGGAGACCGGTTCGGCCTTGGCCATCAAGGGGTTCACCCAGGTGCCAGCCATCACCGCTGAACTCGCGGCCCAGGCGGCCTGAAGCCACGCCCTGGCGGGGGCGGTGCTACGACGAG
>JBFGSX010000014.1:0-13561 GCA_041566495.1 Thermoplasmatota archaeon | reverse complement strand
GTGGATCTTGGCGGTCTTGCCATGCACCGGAGCGACAGTGGCGATGTCTGCACCGGTGGCGTGGCCCATGGCTTGGTGACCCAAGCATACTCCCAAGACGGGAACGTCGGGAGCGGCGGAGAGCAAGTCTAGGCATTGGCCGCTTTCTTCTGGGCGACCGGGGCCGGGGCTGAGGATGACGTGGGTGGGTCGCCATGCATCAAACGCTGGACGCCAGGGGACGTCGTTGCGGATGACCTGGACGTCGGCACCCAATGCCGCGCAGTAGTCTGCGAGGTTGTAGGTGAAAGAGTCATAGTTGTCGATCAACAACACCCGAGCACCTTCGACACGGCCAGGGACTTTGGGAGCCCAGGCGTCGTGGCGACTGACTTCTCCTAGGCGATCGCCGCCGGGCCGACCCGTGCCAGTGGCGGCGTCCAGGAGGGCTTGTGCTTTGTGACCGGCCTCTAGCCATTCGCGGGGCGCGACACTGTCGGCGACGATGCCGCTTCCGGCGTGGGCTTGGACCTGGCCTTGTTGCAGGACCAACGTTCGGATCAAGATGTTCCAATGGGCGTTGTGGCTCCAACTCAGGAAACCCGCGGAGCCAGTGTATGGGCCCCTGGCGACGGGCTCGGCGCCGTGGATGCGGAGGCAAGCCCGGTGCTTGGGTGCGCCTGTGATGGTGCCTCCAGGAAACAATGCCGCCAACCAGTCGGCGAATCCGGTACCTGGGCGGACTTCGCCTTCCACTTGGCTGACCAGGTGCATGACGTGGCGATAGCGCTCGACGCTCATGCGTTCGGGGACCCGGACGGTGCCTGGCACGGCGACCTTGGCGATGTCATTGCGTAACAGGTCCACCAGCATCGTGTGCTCGGCTTGTTCCTTCCGGTCGCTGCGCAGTTCGTCTTCGTGTGCCGCATCTTGGGCGGCGTCCTTGCCCCGGGGCCTCGTGCCTGCGATCGGGCGAGTGGAGATGCGTCCGGCGCGGACCTCGAAGAGTTGTTCTGGGCTGCATGAGACGATGGCGTGGTCGTCGGCCTCCATGAGGCACATGTAGGGAGAGGGATTGTTGGCCCGCAGGTGTGCGTACAATGCCACCGGGTCCAGGTCGGCTTCGAGGGAGAACCGGGTGGCGAGGTTGGCCTGGTAGAGGTCCCCTGCCTCGATCTTGTGCTTCAGGTCGCCGACGGCCTCTTCGAAGGCTCCTTGATCGAGGCTGGTGGCCCATGTGCCTGATGCGGCAGTGCTTGGCAGCTCGTCCAAGGGCGCGGCGAGATCCTCTTGGATGCTCGCTGCCCGGGCCTGACGGTCGGGGGGGAGGCCCCAGCCGGGGTCGTTCACCCATAGCCAAGCGGTGCGTTCGTGGCGATCGAAGACCACCACATCCCGACACAAGCGGAGCCAGACGTCGGGGGTCCCCGCCACGTGGACGGGCAAGGTGGGTTCGATGGCCTGTAGGGCTTCGTAGCCGACGTAGCCGACCCAGCCGCCCGTGAAGCCTTCGGGTTCATCGACGTCGTGGTGGGCGCGCTGGGCGATGCCGGCCAGCATGGCGAGGGTGTCCTCAGATTCTTCGCTGCCTTCTGCGTGGTACAACGTGGCGTGCCCTTGCCGGATGGTGAGGGTCGCAGCAGGGTGGAGGGCGACGTAGGCGTAGCGTGCACCGGGGTGGGCGCCTAGGCCGTCGAGGAGGAGCGCTTGGCGGTGGCGCAGCAGACGGTACGCATCGAGGGGCTCCATCCAGGGCAGGTCATGGCGTTGGCGGGGTAGGTCACTGATCACCCCGGACCTCCTCGAGGCTCTCTCCGGTCAGGAAGGCATGCGCTTCACCCACAAGGAAAAGGCTGCCCGCGATCAGCACTTGCTCGAAGCCGCTGTCAGCGGCGCGGTGCATGGCGTCCTCGACGGACGTGCATGGAGTGAACGGGAATCCGGCGCGAGCCACAATGGGGCCGACTGCCTCAGGGTCGAGACTGCGGTGGTTGCGCAGTGGAACGGCGTAGACGTGGCCGGCCAATGGAAGCCATTGCTCGAGCATCTCTTGCCAGTCCTTGTCAGCACTGAAGCCGACGATGAGTGCGAAGCCCGACCAGTCGGTCCGGCCCAAGTGGTAGCGCAGGGCGCGGGCACCGGCGGCGTTGTGGGCGCCGTCGACAAGGACCTCGAGCAAACGCTCTTCGCCCCAGTGGAACGTCTCCAGGCGACCAGGCATGGTGGTCTCAGCCAGGGCCTGACTGAGGGCTGACAAAGGAACCTCCGTGCCCTGGGCGCGCAGGGCATGGGCCGCGGCGACGACGAGGGCGGCGTTCTGGAGTTGGTGCTCGCCCGCCATCCCCACGTCGAAGCGCCCTTCGCCGCCGGGGGTCACGATGCGCAGGCCATTGATGTCTGGCAGGACATGGTAATCCTCGCCTAGGACGCTCATGGGGACGTGGCGGCCGTGACTGATGGCCTTGAAGACAAGCAACGCATCACCGGTGGCAGCAGTGACGCACGGAACGCCTTCCTTCATGATGCCCGCCTTCTCGTAGGCGATGTCTGCGATGGTGTCGCCAAGGAAGGCCGCGTGGTCCAGGTCCACGTTGGTGATGATGGTCAGGCGAGGTTCGAGGACGTTCGTTGCATCCAAGCGACCACCCATGCCGGTCTCCATGACGGCCCACGAGACGCCAGCTTCTCGGAAGTACCAGAGGGCCAGGGCGGTGGTGATCTCGAAGAAGGTCGGCGCTTGCTGCTCCGTGTCCAAACGGTCGACGATGGGTTTGATGACCGCCAAGCCCCGGGCGACGTCTGCCTCGCTGATCGGTTGTTCGTCCACCACGATGCGCTGGGTGAACCGGGTCAGGTGGGGACTGGTGAAGGACCCTGTGCGGTGTCCGGCCCGGCGCAGCGTCTCCGCCATCATGCGAGTGACGCTGCCCTTCCCATTGGTGCCGGCGACATGGATGGATGCGAAGGCGCTCTGGGGATCGTCGAGATCCGCCAGCATGGCGTGGACCTTCTCCAGGCCCAGTTTGATGCCTTTGGCTTGGCGGGCGTAGAGCCAGGCAAGGGCTTCGTTGTAGTCCCACATCAGAACGCTGCAGGGTAGAGGGCGTCTGCCACGACGGGGACTTCACCCATCCAGGAAGGGCCGTCCGCGATGTGGGCCCGGCCATCTTGGATGCTGATGCGGCCTTCGGCGATGAGCTGGACCGTGCGGGGCAAGATCTGGTGTTCCAGCACCAGGACCCGGGCAGCCAGTTCCTCCGCGGTCTCCCCTTCCATGACCGCCAAAGCTGCCTGTAGGATGATGGGGCCGCCGTCGAGGTCAGCGGTGACGAAGTGGGTGGTGCAACCTGCGAGGCGAGCCCCGCCTGCTAGGGTGTCTTTGACGCCATGAGCACCCTTGAACGATGGCAAGAGCGCGGGATGGATGTTGATGATGCGACCAGCGAATGCTTCACAGAACGAGGGCGTGAGGATGCGCATGAAGCCCGCCAATACCACCAGATCAGGTTCTTCTGCTTCGAGGCAGGCAATGAGCCGAGCATCGTAATCATCCCGGCTTTCGCCCGGAGACTTGGGCAGTTCCAACCAAGCAGGAACGTCCGCAGCTCGGGCCTTCTCGATGCAGCCGGCACCGGGTTTGTCGGTGACGACCAAGGTCACTTGGGCATCGACGATGCCTTCGCTGATCTTGTCGAGCAGACTGACCATGTTGGAGCCACGGCCGGAAGCCAGGACTGCGATGCGCAGGGTCACTGCGACCGGGGAGGGTCGCCGCCTTCAAGGCTTTGCCCAGCCGACTTCAGTGGCGGAACGAGCGCTGGCCACTGAACATCATGGCGATGCCGTGTTCGTCGGCCGCCTCGATGACTTCGTCGTCACGGATACTGCCGCCCGGTTGGACGATGGCGCTGACACCGTGTTCAGCTGCGACGTCCACGGCGTCCCGGAACGGGAAGAAGGCGTCGCTGGCCATGACGCTGCCCTGGATCTTGTCGCCGCCCTTGTGGGTGGCAATGGTGGTGCTGTCCACGCGGGCGGTCTGGCCGCCGCCGATGCCGACGGTCTTGGTGCCTTGCACGAAGACGACGGCGTTGCTGCGGATGGCCTTCACGCAGCGTGCTGCAAACAGCATGCTCTCGATCTGTTCGTCGCTAGGGGCCGTCTTGGTGACGGTCTTCCAGTCTTCGACGTTGTAGGGCTTCAGGTCGCGGTCTTGGACGAGCAGCCCGCCGGTGATGCTACGGATCTGCGTGCCGCTGCGGTGGTAATGTTCCTCGAGGCCGGGGACCACGAGCAGACGCAGGTTCTTCTTTTTCTTGAGGCGCTCGAGGGCCTCATCGCTGAAGCTGGGCGCGACGACGATCTCCAAGAACAGCTTCGAGAGGTCATCGGCCACTTGGGCATCCACTTCGCGGTTGACCGCCACGACGCCGCCAAAGGGCGAGTAAGGGTCGCATGCGAGGGCATCTTCCCAGGCTTCGTGCAGGGTCTCGCCCATGGCGATGCCGCACGGCGTGGCGTGCTTGATGATGACACAGCATGGCTTCTCGGGAAATTCCTTCACGGATTCCAGGGCCAGGTCGGCGTCCAGGATATTGTTGTAGCTGAGCTGCTTGCCGTGCAGTTGCACGGATTGCACGATGCTGGGCTCCACGAAGTTGCGGGGGCCGGCCTTCTCGTAGTATGCGGCCCGCTGGTGGCTGTTCTCGCCGTAGCGCAGGACGTCCCGGCGATCGTAAGCGAACACCAGGTGCTCAGGGTAGTCGGTGAGTCCAAAGCGCTTGCTCAGGACCCGGGCGATGACCGCATCGTAGCGGGCGGTGAGTTGGAAGGCACGCAGGGCGAGCATCTGGCGCAGTTGCGGGTCGCCGCCGTTGCCGATGGCGGCGATGACGTCATCGTATTGGTCGTGGCTGGTGACGACCATGACGTCCTTGTGGTTCTTGGCAGCGGCGCGCAAGAGGCTGGGGCCGCCGATGTCGATCTGCTCGATGAGCTCGTCCAGGTCGGCGCCGCTGGCGGCGGTCTCTTCGAACGGGTAGAGGTTGACGCAGACGATGTCGATGGTCCCGATGCCGTGCTCCTTCAGGGAAGCGATGTGTGCGGGGTTGTCGCGGACCGCAAGGACGCCACCGGCGACGACGGGGTGGAGCGTCTTGACGCGACCATCCATCATCTCGGGGAAACCAGTGAGATCACTGACGTCCTTGACTTCGAGGCCCTTCTCCCGGAGCAACTTGGCGGTGCCGCCGGTGGAGATGAGTTCAACACCTTGCTCGGCGAGTCGCTGGGCGAACTCGACGATGCCGGTCTTGTCGTAAACGGAAAGGAGGGCGCGTTTGACTGCCATCGACCCTGTGCGGCGAGGTGGGCGCCGTATAAAGGGGTGGGGTGGGGGGCCGAGGAGTGGCATCCCAAGGCATCCCTGATATCACAAGTGGCTCTTGCGTCGCCATATGGTGGACCTGACCGTTACGAGGAGGCGCCAGCGACCGTGAAGGCAGCCCGATTGCGCCGTGAACTAGCGGCCGCGGCAGAGGTCAGCGGCGCCGAGGAGCAGACCGCCCATATCGTGCAGCAGTTCCTGGAAGCCCATGACATCCCTGTCGAGACCGGCGTCGGAGGGCATGGTCTGCTGGCTCGCCTGGGGGATGGCCCTGCAGTTTTGCTTCGCGCCGATCTGGATGCTTTGCCCGGACCTGACGGGCCTCGCCATCGCTGCGGCCATGATGGCCATATGGCGATGCTGGCAGGCGCCTTGACGAATTGGCGGCCCGGCCACCCTGCCATCATCGCTTTGTTCCAACCAAGCGAAGAAGACGGCACCGGCATGGAGCGTTGCCTGGCAGACCCCCGCCTTGCCGACGCAGAGATCACTGCAGCCTACGCCATCCACAATATTCCAGGCGCGCCATTGGGGCAAGTGCTGGTCACGCCCGGTGCATTGGCGAGCACAGGCATCCGCATTGCGCTCAAGGGTCGGCCGGCCCACGCCGCCAGCCCCCACGAAGGCCACAGCCCATACGCCGCCATGCGTCGTTTGGCAGACGCTGTACCGGACCTGCCCAAGTCGACCGGTGAAGCCAACGCTTTGGCGACCTTGATCCATGTGCGTCTGGGCGAGGAAGCATACGGCACCAGTCCCGGCGAAGGCATTGTCGCCAGCACCCTGCGGGGAAGCGACGGTGCAGTGGCCGCCATGCGCACCCAGTGGGTGGCGACCATCCCCGGCGATGTCGAACACACCATCCAGACCGTAGACCCGTTCCCGGAGACCCGCAACACGGAAGCCGGCGTGGCGGCCGTCCGGGCGGCGGCCAAGGCCGCCAATCTGGATGCTGCAGAATTGGATGCGTGGTTCTCTTGGTCCGAAGATTTCGGTCATGCCGTGGCCCGCTACGGCGGCGCCTTGATCGGCCTGGGCAGCGGCCTCGACCAACCCGCATTGCACGATATCCACTACGAATTCCCCGACGACCTGCTGGAGCACGGCATCCGGTTCTGGAGCGCCCTCGGAGGCATGACGTGAGGCCACCACCAGGCAGTTGGATCGAGATCGATGCGGCAGCGTTGACCCATAACGTGCAGGCCCTCAAGGCAGAACTGGCACCTGCCCGCATGGTCATGGTGATCAAAGCGGATGCCTATGGGCACGGCGTCAGCGCTGTGGTCCCCATCGCCGAGGAGGCCGGGGTCCGCGAGTTCGCCGTGTTCAGTGCCAACGAAGCATCCCGTGTCCGGGATGCCACCACCACGAGCCGCGTGCAGATCATGGGACACGTAGGGGATTGGGGCTGGGCCGCCAGGCATCGTGTCGAGCCTTGGCTCAACGATGTGGCTGAATGGCCCCGTGCATTGGACGCTGCCTATGAGCACGTCAAGGCCGGCGGGGAACCCATGTCGATCCACGTGGAAGTGGAGACCGGTATGCACCGCACAGGCTTGTTGCCGGAGAACGCATTGACCATCTTGACAGAGGCACAGCAGAGCGGCGCGATCCACGTCCGCGGACTTTGCACCCATTTGGCCGGTGCCGAAGACGCATCCAATCTCCCTCGCATCAAGCAACAGATGGAGGTGTTCGAGCGATTGGAGGCAGACATCTTGGCGGCCGGATTGCAGATGCCCCTGCGCCACGTGGCCAGTAGCAGCGCCGCGATAGCCGAACCCCAATGGCGCCGGGACATGGTCCGCGTGGGCATCGCCGCGTATGGCATGTGGCCGACGCCGGACGTCCGTCGCCGCTACGGTGGTCGCCCCGACGCCAATGGCCTCGAGCTCCGCCGCTGTTTGACTTGGAAAAGCCGCGTCTTGGCCATCCAGGATGTCCCCGCCGGGGCGTACGTTGGCTACGGCAGCTCCTCCCGAGCCGAGCGGGACACCCGCATCGCTGTGGTGCCCGTGGGGTACGGCGACGGCCTCAGCCGCAGCATCGGCGCAGACGGAGGACTGTTGGTGGGCGGCCGCTGTTGCCCCATCATGGGCCCCGTCAACATGAACATGGTCCAATTGGACGTGGGCGACCTGCCCGATGTGGCCCCCGGGGACGAAGTGGTGTTGATCGGTTCTCAAGGCGACGAAGAGATCGGTGTCCGTTCGTTTGCGGAAGGCCAGGCGGTGGTCAATTACGAATTGATGGCGCGGCTAAGCCGTGATCTTCCTCGCATCGTGACGTCGAGCGCGCCGCCGTAGGCGTGGCTTACGTGTTGCCCCGCGCGGGCCACAACATGGTGGCCGCGACCGCCAGCAAGGCGACGGGGCCGACGAAGCGCCAGAATTCAGTCGTGATGACCCCGACCGAGGACAATGCCCACCCAATGGCCAACGCGAGTACAAAGAGACCCCAGACGATACGTTGCCGGGTGCAGGAGGCCGTCGAATCTTGCGAGTCCATGGTTAGCCATGGGCGAGCGCCCGGTATGATGCTCGCGGAATTTGCTGAGGGAAAGCTCAGACGTATTCCAGTTCCTTCGCGTTGACCCAGTCCAGGAGATCGAGGGCCACTTCGCAGGACTCAGAGACTTCCGGGTGAGGGTCCCTCAGGAACGCCTCAAGGACCGGGCGTGCGGATTCTTCCCCAATGGCGCCGAGCGCCTCTGCCGCTTCGTGGCGCACCATGACATGCTCCTCGGGGTCACTGAGACGTTCGATGAGGACAGGCAATGCGTGGGGGTCGGACATCTGGCCCATGACGTACGCCAGTTCATGCCTCAACAAGGCAGAAGGATCCGCGAAGGCTGCCCCAAGGGCGTCGATGGCTTCGTCGCCACCAATGTTGCGCAGGGCGAAGACCGCACGCATGCGCTCGAACATCTTCAGGTTCCCATCCAGAAGCTGGGCGCGGAGCTCAGCCACTTCGACGGAAGCCGTCGGGGCGACCTGGGGCGGAGCGGGGTCTACGCTGGTGTATCCGCTTTCGTCCCGCCATGCCTCGAGCTGTTCCTTGCGGTCCACGGACCCCTTCGACCTGGCAGGGCTCTTATCCGTTGCGGCGCGGGGGTCGCCCCTTCACCCGTCGATGCGAGCCAGGAGCGGCGTGCCGCCATCTTGGATCGCGGTACGGATCTCGATCATTTTGCCGGGGTTCAGGTCGTGGGGGTAGGTCACGAACAACTGACCCTCGGGCGTGAGGTCAGCTTCGAAGAAATCGAGGAAGGCTCGGTCACTCCCGGTCAGCAGGCATGCGCCGCCGCGGGTGCAAATGCCGCCTGCGTGGACGCCGGCCTCTACGAGTGTGTCGACGCGGTTCATGTCACCACCCGCTAGGCCGTCGATGACCGTGGCCCGGACATCCCAGACCGCGGCTGTGTAGTCGCCATCCGTTGGTACGGGGTTGTGTAGGTAGGTGATGGCGAAGCGGTCGCCGGCGCCACCAGTGACCCACGGCATGATGGAGGTGCCGAGCGGGATAGGGGCTCCGCTGAAGGGAACCGTGGTGATGGCGCGCGGATCAGTCCAGCTGGTGCCGTTGTCCGTGCTGCCGATGACGTACAGGATGGTGCTGACACTAGTGGCGGTGTATGGGGACGTGGATTCTGGGATGAACTCATCCTGGGCCCAGGCGACGACGACGGTGCCGTCACCGGTGACGTCCAAGGCGGGTGCCATCTGGACGCAGCTCCAGTGACCCCCGGTCTGGCTCGCCGGCCAGCGGGCACCTGTGTCGACATCGGTCCAGTTCAGGCCACCATCCGAGGAGACGAGGACCCGCATCGCGCAATCGCTGGGGCCGCTGACAATCGGTAAGGTGCCCGCTTGGGTCGGCTGGGTGTAGGGAATGTAGGCGTGTTCCCCATCGGGTGCGATCTGCACCGTTCCAAGCCAGCCGATGCCGAGGTCGTTGCCGGGCAGGTTACTGCCGCCGTAGTTGCCCCCGTGGGTCCAGGTACGGCCGCCGTCAAACGTGACATTGATCTCAACATCGCGCTCGGGACTGGTCCGCATCCAGGTCATGATGACGTGTCCTTCCGTGCCGGCGGCCATCCATTGCCTGTCGGCACCTTCGCCTTCGGGGACCACGTTGGCCATGTATTCCCACGTCTGGTTCTCTGCCCAGTACGTGTGGAACTGGATGCCGCTTCCCAGGTTGCTGACGTAGACGTTGCCGGCGGCGTCCGTCGCGACGTCGGCGTCGCCATTGGCCGCGGGGCCATCGTCGGTGTAGCGGCCGTCGTCGTCCCGGTTCATGCGCTCCCAAGAGGCACCGTCGTCGTGGCTGCGGTAGACGAGGCCATGCTCGCAGCCTTCGGCGCCCGGCGTCGGCAAGGCCACGAGGTAGAAGCCCCGGTCGCAGCCAGGGAACGCCACGTAGAGGGTGCCGTCCAAGGCCACCCAGGCACTGGGTTCGCCGGCACCGTAGGCAGGGCCACCCGCAGCGAGGGGACCGCGCAGGTTGAACGTCGGCGCCAGCAATCCTTCGGGTTCCACAGTGTCATCCAGAACATGGTCGGGCATGACCACGGGAGCCGGTTCTTCGGGGATCTCATCGTCGGGAGCCGGAGTGGCACAACCTGCCAAGGTCATGGCCACGAGCAGGAAGGGCACAAGGATACGCATGGCCGCGAGTCGGCGCGGCGGGTTGTAAGGTTTGTCTGGTTTCGTGCCGCGAAGATGTGAGCAGAACCCCTTACAAGGCGACCGGGTGTTTCCACGCCGTGCGCCTCCTCAGTCTGGCCATCACCACAAGCATCCTGCTCACCGGGTGCGCCGCCATCGAACCGACCTCGGACACCGAATGGGCGCCTGGCGGAGAACTAGTCATCCCCACGGACGATGTACCAGCTTCGCTGGCGCCATGTGAAGTCTGTGAGGATGAATCCCCCGAGGACGCCCCCGACTGCGGAAGCACAGACATCGATGCAGATGGTGTGATGGATGGCTGTGATAGCAACCTCAATGACGGCCCTAAGGGCGACGCGGATGGGGACGGCGTCAGCAACGCCAACGAGCAATGCCCCGGCTATGACGACGCCACCGACAATGACGGGGACGGTACCCCGGATGGCTGCGACGATGACCTCCAGGACGGCCCTCAGGGCGACGCAGACGGAGACGGCGTCGACAACACCAACGACCAGTGTGAAGGCCACGACGATTTCTTTGATAGCGATGGCGACGGCACAGTGGATGGCTGCGACGACGATCTGCGTGACGGCCCCGAAGGCGACGCCGACGGAGACGGCGTCAACAATGCCAACGACCAGTGCCAGGGGCACGACGACCAGGTCGACCAGGACGGCGATGGCGTCATCGATGGCTGTGACGGCAACCCCAATGATGGGCCCAACGCCGATGCAGACGGAGACGGCGTGTCCAATCAACATGATGCCTGCCCAGGCCACAACGACGGCATCGATAACGACGGGGACGGTGTCGCTGATGGCTGTGATGCAGACCCCCACGATGGCCCCCTGGGCGACGCGGATGGCGACGGCGTCAACAATGCCGATGATGCCTTCCCCAACGACCCGGAGGAAAGTCAAGACACTGACGGGGACGGCGTAGGTGACAATGGAGATCTTTGTCCGGGGGAAGACGACACCATCGACGACGATGGCAACGGCACCCCCGACTGCACGCAGGCGCCAGAGACATTCGAGCCTGAAGGCACCAACCAACCATGCGACAGCCTGCGCGTCGTGACCCCCGACCATACAGATCCTACGGGCCTTGCATTGGGCTGGAACTTGCGGGTCCTGCGAGTGGCGATCGTGGCGGACCCCACGTTCGTGGCCGCGCACCCAAGCGATTGGGAAGCCCTGCTGACGGACTTGGTTCTGGACGCGAACGCCTACTACGAGCCGCAGCTGGGGCTGCGCCTAGAACCCGTGCTCGTGGACGCCCTACCCCCCGGCAGCTTGGACATCAATGCCACGGCGGACGAGCTCTTCAACACCCTGCGCGGCTTCATGAACACATACCACGCCGGAGTGGAACGGGATTACAACGCCTTGATTCTTGGTGCCGATTACGTCGGAAGCGTGGCGGGCCAAGTCGACTGCGTGACCGGAGCATACCACCCGGACACGGCCTACCTGTACTCGGAGTACGATGCTCCTCGAAACAGGTCCAGTGGGCTGTTCTTCAAGGACATTCCCCTGAAGGTCTTCATGCATGAGACCGCTCACTTGTTGGCGGCCCATCACCATTACACGAATTGCGGCGAAGCCCTCACACGATTCGATACGCAAGATGCCTTGGCGGTGTGCGGCGTCATGATCAATGACATCGGGCTGGCGAGCTTCCAATTCAGCCCCACCAACCGGTTGATCATGCGCTCGTTCGTCGAGGAACACGATGTTGGCGAGGCAATCTAGGGGCTAGACCTCGTCGCGACGCACCCGCCGCGGGGGCTCACTTTCTTGCTCTACCCGCAGAGCTACAGTCGGCCAGGGACCCGCGCTGGCCTGCAGCCACCCATCTTCAATCGCTGCGCTCAACCAAGCTCATGGCCGTCATCGCTTCCGGCTTGTCCAATCCCATCAAGTCAAGCAGCGTAGGCGCGACATTGCACAATGCCCCGCCATCCCGTAGCTTCAGGCCGTCAGGCCCATTGACCACGATGAACGGACTGGGCCCCATACTGTGGTTGGTGGTGCGGGCCCCGGCACTGCCGTCGGCTTCGCACTTGCACATCTCTTCGCAGTTGCCGTGGTCACTGGTGATGATGGTCAGGTAACCCAACTCGGTGCCGACGCTGGTGAGACGATTGAGGCAATTGTCGATGAAGCCCATCATCTCGATGGCCGCTTGCAGGTTCCCCGTGTGTCCGACCATGTCCGGGTTGGCGTAGTTGACGATGATGAGGTCGAAGTCTTCACTGCCCATGGCGTGCAGGATGCGGTCCGTCACCTCACCTGCGTGCATCTCCGGTTGCAGGTCATATGTGGCGACCTTGGGGCTAGGGACCAGGACTCGTTCTTCTCCCTCGAACGGCTCTTCGCGGCCGCCGTTCATGAAGTACGTCACGTGGGCGTACTTCTCGGTCTCGGCGATACGGAGTTGTCGTAGGCCCAGGCCACTGATGTGTTCCCCGAGGGTCTCGGTGGGGCGAGCCGGTGGGTAGGCGATGTGGATGCCCGGGTAGGAGAGGAAGCGGTCGTCGTATTGGGTGGTGCAGACCCAGACCAGGTCCTGGGGCGGGTCTCGTTGGAAGCCGTCGAAGTCGGGTTGCATGAATGCCCGGGCCATCTGGCGGCTTCGATCAGGGCGGAAGTTGAGCCAGATGACCGCGTCGCCGTCACGGATGGCGCCGTCAGCATTGATGTTGGTCGCCTTGACGAATTCATCGTCTTCATCTGCGGCGTACGCGGCTTCCAAAGCGGCTTGGGGTGTGGCGGCCTTGCGGCCTTCTGCCTCCGTGTAAAGGCGGTATGCATGTTCGACGCGCTCCCAGCGTTGGTCCCGGTCCATGGCATAGTAGCGCCCGACGATGTCGGCCACAGCACCCACATCGGCGATCTCGATCTGGGCGAGCAGCGTTTCCATGAATTCCGCGGCGGACCGGGGGTCGGTGTCGCGACCATCCAGGATGGGATGGACCCACACTTGCGTGCCTACCATACCTGCATCGGCGGCAGCCATGAGGGCGGCGCCGAAGTGGTCTTCGTGGGCGTGGACGCCACCGTCACCGAGCAGCCCCATCAAGTGGAGGCGACCGCCGGTCTTGCGGACGTGCTCGAAGGCTGCGCGGAAGGCGTCGTTGTCGTCGAATTCGTCGTCCTCGATGGCCTTGTTGATGCGCAGGAAATCCTGGTAGATGACCCGGCCTGCGCCGATGTTCAAGTGGCCGACCTCCGAGTTCCCCATCTGGCCCTCCGGCAAGCCGACGTGGTGCTGATTGTTGTCGATCTCCACCCACGGGGCCTCTGCACGGAGGCGGTCCAGGCAGGGGGTGTCCGCCAAGGCGACGGCGTTGCATGGATGGTCGGGGTCGCCGAATCCGAAGCCGTCGAGGATGACCAGTAGGGCAGGCTGGTGGGGCACGAGGAGCGCCACCCCGCGCCGGCTGAAAAGAACGGTGGATGGCTGCAAGGAATCGAAGGACATGCCAGAACCGTTAATGCCAGGCAGCCGGGTGGCG
>JBFGSX010000013.1:0-14701 GCA_041566495.1 Thermoplasmatota archaeon | reverse complement strand
TGGCACCGATGGGGTGGCCAAGAGCGACGGCGCCGCCGTGGACGTTGAACTTCTCTTCCGGGACGTGGAGGCCCTTGACGACGGCGCAACTGGCGCTGGCGAAGGCCTCGTTGTGTTCGAAGAGGTCGACGTCGTCGATGGTCATGCCGCTGCGTTCGAACATGTTCTTGACGGAGACAATCGGGGCTTCCATGACCCATTCGGGCTTGGTGCCGCTGGCGTCATAGGCGTCGATGCTAGCCAGGATGGTCAGGCCGTGCTTCTCTGCATAGGCGCGGCTGGTGACGACGACGGCGCTGGCACCGTCGCTGAGTTGGCTGGCGTTGGCTGCGGTGACCTGGCCGTCCTTGCGGAAGACGGGGCGCATGCCGGCGATGCCCTCGGCGGTGGTGGTGGCACGGATGCCTTCGTCTTGACTGACTACGACCGGGTCGCCTTTGCGCTGGGGGATCTCGACGGGGACGACTTCCTTGTCAAAAGCGCCGGACTCCCAAGCGGCGGCAGCCTTCTGGTGGCTGGCTGCGGCGAGGGCGTCGCTGTCCTCCCGGGTGACGTCGTGGCGTTCGGCGACGATCTCGCCCGTCTCGCCCATGTGGAAGTTGTTGTAGTGGTCCCAGAGGCCGTCGTTGACCATGTGGTCGACGAGCTTGCCGTCGCCACGGCGCAGGCCTTGGCGACTACCCATCAGGATGTGAGGGGCGTTGCTCATGGATTCCATGCCACCTGCGACGACGACGTCGCGGTCGCCGGCCTTGATGGCTTGGGCGGCGAGCATGATGGCCTTGAGGGCACTGCCGCAGACCTTGTTGACGGTGAATGCCGGAACAGCATCCGGGATGTCTGCGCCGAGGGCGGCGGCACGGGCGGGGTTCTGGCCCAGTCCTGCTTGCAGGACGTTGCCCATGATGACCTCCTGGATGTCGTTGACGTCGACGCCGGAGCGCTTGACGGCTTCGCGGATGGCGACGCTGCCAAGCTGCGTGGCCGTGAGGCTGCTGAGGCCCCCGAGATACTTTCCGATAGGGGTCCTGGTTCCAGCGACGATGACAGCCTCGCTCATCGAAACATCTCAAGAGTGGAGGGCCTAAACGCCTCCGGCGGGGGCCAAGCGTCGGCTCATTGCCTAGGGCTGGCTTCAGGAGGCCATTCGATGGGCCATTTCCGCGACCCGATTGGCGTATCCCCATTCATTGTCGTACCAGCTCATCACCTTCACAAGACCCTGCTGCACCATGATGGTGGGGAGGTCTATGATGCTGCTGCGGGGGTCGTGGGTGAAGTCGATGCTGACCAGTGGGTCGGCTTCGACGCCGAGGATACCTGCCAGTGCGCCGTTGGCTTCGTCTGTGAATGTGCGGGCCAACGCGTCCACGTCGGGCATGCCTCCCAGGCGGCAGGTGAGGTCGACGAGGCTGACGTCTTGGGTGGGGACGCGGATGGCCAGGCCGTCGATCTTGCCGGCCAAGTGGGGCATGACGGTGCCGATGGCCCGGGCGGCGCCGGTGCCAGTGGGGATCATGCTGAGCATGCTGGCTCGGGCTCGACGCAGGTCCTTGTGGGGTCCGTCGACGAGGGATTGGTCCCCGGTGACGGCATGGATGGTGGTCATGAAGCCCTCCTCGAACTGGAAGTGGTCATCCAGGACCTTGAGCATGGGCGCCAAGGCATTGGTGGTGCAACTGGCATTGCTCACCAAGGTGTGCTTCGTGGGGTCGTATTGGTCGTCGTTGACCCCTCGCACCACCATGATGTCGGCGTCCTTGGCGGGGGCACTGCACAACACTCGGGGGGCGCCGGCGTCGATGTGTTGTTGCATGCCCGCACGGTTGTTGAAGCGCCCCGTGCATTCGATGACCACGTCGGGCCTCAGCTCGTCCCAGGGCAAGGCGGAAGGATCCCGCTCTTCCAGGACGCGTAGGCGGTCCCCGTCCAGGACCAAGCCATCGTCGGTGCCTTCGACGCTGCCAGGATAGCGTCCGTGTACCGAGTCGTAGCGGAACAAGTGTGCCAGGGTCTTGTTGGGGGTCAGGTCGTTGACGGCGACCAGGTCGACGGGCGTATCGCCCTCCAAGAGGATGCGTGCGACCAGTCGGCCGATGCGACCGAAGCCATTGATGGCGATCCGGGGCCCTTCGTCATCCATACACGGCTCATTGGACCCCGTAGGCAAAAGGCGTCGCCTGGAGGTGAGCGGTTGACGCCGCTGCGGGCTGGGTCGGCGCAGGCGGGAATGGCGTCGCTTAGTTGCGGGGCATGCCGATGTTGCGGGCGATGACCATGCGCTGCACTTCGCTGCTGCCTTCACCGATCTCGCAGAGCTTGACGTCCCGGAACATGCGCTCGACGGGGTAGTCCTTGGTGTACCCGTTGCCGCCGTGGATCTGGATGGCTTGGGTGGTGACCCACATGCCGACTTCGCTGGCGTAGAGTTTGCCCATGGCCGCTTCTTGGCTGAACGGCTTGCCTTGGTCCTTGAGGACCGCCGCGCGTTGCAGCAACAGGCGAGCAGCGTCGATCTGGGTCGCCATGTCCGCGAGCTTCCATTGGATCGCCTGGTTCGCACCGATGGGCTTACCGAACTGCTTGCGCTCCATGGCGTAGGCGAGGCTGGCATCGTAGGCGCCTTGGGCCAAGCCAAGGGCAAGGCTGCCGATGGCGATGCGCCCAGCGTCGAGGGTCTTCATGGTGCCGATGAAGCCCATGCCAAGACCGGCTTCGCCGCCGATGACGCGCTCGTCAGGAATGTAGAGATCCTCGAAGTAGAGTTGGCTCGTGATGCTGCCCCGCATCCCAAGCTTGTCTTCCTTGTTGCCGAGGTTCAGGCCCTTGTCACCCTTCTCGCCGATGAACGCCGTGATGCCGCGAGCGCCCTTGTCAGGGTCCGTCTTGGCCATGATGGTGAACGTGTCGGCGATGTGGCCGTTGGTGATGAACTGCTTCTGGCCATTGATGAGCCAGCCGTCACCGTCGCGGACCGCGGTGGTCTGCAGACCTGCGGCGTCGCTGCCTGCGCTGGGCTCGGTCAGGCACCAGGCACCGATCTTCTCACCGCGCGCCATGGGCGGGACGTACTTCTCCACCTGCTCGGGGGTGCCCTGGCCAAGGATGTGGCCGTAGCCGAGGCCGTTCTGGGCCGCGAGGCTCAAGGAGAGGCTGCCACTGACGCGAGCGATCTCTTCGATGGCGATATTGTAACTGACCGTGTCGAGGCCGGCGCCGCCCAATTCTTGGGGGACGACCATGCCCAGCAGGCCCATGGAAGCCATCTCGGGGACGAGTTCAGTGGGCCACCAGTCCTCTTCGTCCATCTTGGCTGCGATGGGTTGCACCCGGGTCTCGGCGAACTCCCGCATCGTCTGGCGGATGAGCTCCTGCTCGGGGGTCAGTGAAAAGTCCATGCGCCGACCACGACGGCATCCACTCTTGGGCGTTTCGCACGGACGCTTTGGGCCAAATCCGCCATGGATGTCCCGAAACCCAAGTCCTAGGTGGGCACCGAGACGGGTTGCATGAACCGCATGGCCCGTATTGCGTCTATTGCTGCAGCGGCACTGATCCTGACCGCCAGCGTCTCTGCTGTCCACCTACAATCCCTTTCCAACGGCAAGGAAGTGAAGTTCACCCACGGAGGCGGAAACACTTGGTGGGTGCAGGTCCGTCTCACGGGGTCTGGGGGAGCCCAGGCCACCTCTGTGCAGGCCATGGACACGGACGGCGGATGGATCTCACTCACGTCACAGCCATGGGGCGGAGACCATACCTGGTGGGCGGGGAGCTTCCTGATCGAGCCGGGGCACAATGTGAAGTTCCGAGCGAATTTCCCCGGCGTTTCTGAGTTCGAGTCGTGCTGGTTCAGCCACCCCGCGGGCGTGGAGAAGTGTGGTACGACGCCACCTCCACCTGGGCCACAGGGACCACCCGGACCCCAGGGCCCGCCTGGAGCCGACGGCGCCCAAGGTCCACCCGGACCTCCCGGTGCCGATGGCGCTGACGGCCCCCCGGGGCCCCCTGGAGCTGACGGACCGCCCGGACCGCCCGGACCACCCGGCGCTGACGGACCACCGGGCCTCATCGGCCCACCCGGGCCGCCCGGATTCCCAGGCCCACCCGGACCACCCGGCCCGCCGGGCGGCGACGGCGCTGACGGTGCTGACGGCGCTGACGGGGCAGATGGCGCTGACGGAGCCGCAGGCCCGCCGGGGCCACCTGGACCACCAGGGCCGGCTGGACCGCCCGGGCCGACCATGGGCACAAGCCTGCAAGTGGGAACGCCAGTGCTCTCTGTCGGGACCGCCGACAAAGGCACGCTGATCACCGCCACGGTTGATTGCCCTGTAGGCGAGGTCCTGCTCGGCGGAGGGGCGACGGTCACGACCACGCAGGACCAAGAGCGTGTGGCTTTGACCAGATCGTACCCCGCTGACACCGACACGTGGAGCGCCACCGGGGTCGTGCTGGTCAAGCTCGCGACGAATGTCAAGATGACCGTGACGCCATACGCGATCTGCACCGCGTGAGCAAGCAGACGGTGGTGGCTAGGCAGCACGAAGTCGTTGGGCCAAGTCCACGGCTTCGTGTTGCCTCACGGTGCTCCAAACAGCCAATCCGCCGACCACCAAGGTCAGTGTGATGGTCATCGCGTAGGCCCACCATGGGACCGCGAACCCGAGGGGCACGGGGCTCCCACCCCACGCGGGGAGGATGACCGCCAAGGCTGAGGCTCCAACCAGAAACAGCACGGCGGCCAGCAGCAAGGATGCCAGTGCCAAGCGTCCCAGTAGCCGGACCACGGCGGCGCGTAATGCAACGGCGGGGACGCCGATGGCTCGACAGACGGCGACCTCCCGTTCGTGTCGATCAAGCACTTGACTCAAGCCCACGAACAAGAGGAACGCAGGCAGAGCGTAGAGCAGCACCGCTACCGCGACGCTGAGGAACTCGATGACGTCGACGATCTGCCCGACGTAGCGCCCCGCAAAGGCGTGGGGTGTCTCCGTGGCCCAGCCGTGTTGTTGGGCGACGCGGTCAGCGCGGGCCGCATGGTCGGCGGTCATGACATTGTAGAGCGGCGCTTCCGGCTCGGCGCCAAGCAGGGTCCGGACGTGGCCGATGGGGGCGATGAGGGTGAATGCGTCCAGTGCGTCAAGGTCGGTCTCAAAGAGTCCGACCACGTGCGCAGGTCGGCGGATGACGTCCTTGAAGCGGCTATCGCTATCGAGGCGTGCCAGGGTGATCTCGAAGTCGATACTGCGCATGGCCGCCGCCGTCGGAGGCCAGGTCATGTTGGCCCGTTCTGTTGGCGAGAGCGTCAGGGCGAACCGATCGAGGCTCATCCACAGCGGAACGGTCTCGGGGTCGTCCGGAGACGTGGATGGCATGGCTCCGGCCATGCGGTAGGGGCGAAGATCCGTGGTCGCGTGGGGATTGGTGGTGTCTAGGCCGATGATCAATCCGACGCCGTAGAAGTCCCGGCCGGAGGCATCCACGCCAGGCACGGAGACCCTGAATTGGTCGTCTTCCTGTTGGTACGATTCAAGCAACGTGCGTCGACTGAGCAAGTAGGTGCTCTCTAGTCTCCCGGTGGCCGAGACGCCGGCAGCTTGGAAGGCTGCCAACGTGGCGTTGCCGTCCGTGAAGAAGGCGTCTGGCGCGGCGCCCGGCTGCAAGGGCGTGATGCGCAACTCGTCCGTGAAGAACGCCTGGATGCGTTCATCGGTGGCCTCTTCGATGCCTTCGAAGGCACCGATGACCAGAACGACCAATGTGCTGACCAGCGCCAGTACACCCATGGTCAGGTGCCACCATCGTTTCGATCCGCGGTACCATCCTTGGGCCAGTAGGGCCACCGCGTGTCGCATCATACGGCAAGCCGCAGGGACTCGTTTAATCTTGTAGGCGCCGTTATTACGCGCGAAGGCACTGCATTGTCTATGCGATTGTCCGTGCCGGTACTGAGCTTGATGCTCGTGGCCGTCATCTTCTCGGGGTGCATTTCGCCCCTCGGCGGTGGAGCCACACAGAGCGATGCCTTGGTGCGGATTGTGCGCTTCACGTTTGATGACGAGACGCTCGAATCCTTGGAGCGCGTGGACGACCCTGACGAGTTCTTCCAAGCGGTCTCGGCGACGTTCTTCCGCTACACACACGACGGAGAAGACGTCCAGGCGGGGGATGTGCTGGCGACCTTCGTGGACCGATCGGGCCGGGATGTGGAGCGGCCGTTGTCTGATTTCACCAACGCCGGCACGTTGTCGGCGGGCGACCAGGTGACCATCACGGGTGCCGCGCCATATTCGACGATGGCCCTCCGTAGCGGTGATGAGGTCATCGCTGAGCGGCGCCATGTGGTCGCGGATTGGTTCCACGCAGGGGGCATGCCTCTCCCCCTGGCCGCGCCCCAGGGGTCGTCGGCGGCATGGCGCGCGACCGGCGACGCCGGCCTCGATGTCAGTTTTGCTCGCGCCAGTTATGACTGGGCCGAGGACGACGCCTATGTATCGTGCGAAGGCGAGTGCGAACCTCGCCAGGCAAGTCACCGTGAAGGAATCATCTTGGAAGATGTGCACTTCGATCTGGAGGCTCAGGCCTGGGGCGACTTCGCCATGGCCGCGTTGGCGGTGGATGGCCAGACGCACGTGGACATGGAGTTGGACGGCCACTTTGGGGTCGGAAGTTCGCTTGACGGTTTCGTGCAGATGTTCCGCGATCGGGAGGACAACGTCAGCGCAGAGGACTCTGGTGGCTTCGGTTACGAAGTCAATGCTTCCGCCGAAGGTGAAGGCTTGGTGAGGATGATCTTCGACGCTTCCGGAGCCCTGACGGCCACAGGCGGCGAAGGAAGCTACGCCACGGCGGCCAACGCCCGCTCATGGGCCCCGGGCATGGATGGGTCGGAGATCTTCGACGAAGAGATGCCCGCAGGGTCCTCCGCCTACCGGGAGTACCCGTTCCATTCGGGGGAGCCCGTGCCAGGCCTTGTCGCCAATTTGGTCGCCGATATCTACGGCATGACCCTCGTCCCAGGCGACTCCTTCGAGATCGTGGCCATGTATGCCGAAGATGATGTGGATGTGGATGCCAGCCTGGAGATCCTGGTGGCCGCCCGAGAGGACAAAGCCGTCACGGCCGGCACCATCCCCACCCTCCGCATCGAGACCAGCATCTCTTTCGAAGCGACACCCACTGGTTCCAGCCCCAATTCCATGTCGATCCAAGGACTGACCCACTGGATCCACGCAGACACATACCTACCCGTATTGATCCAACAACAGACGCCGGCCGACTGGCCCAGCGACGAGGACCTCCAGGAACTCTTCGACGTCATCTCGGAGTTCGCATCGGACGAGGGACAGGGATCCAATGTGACCATGCCCACGGGCCTGCATACATCCATCCAGGCCCAAGGCACGCTAGAATTGACAACCCTGATCGGCAAGGTCCGCGTCCCAGCGGTGGCGTCCTTGATGGGCATGTGGGGAATGTGGGGATTGCCCGCATCGTTCATGCTCATGGGACTGGGGGCGCAAGGCTACGCTGCAGAACGCCCCCCTGACTGGGATGAGCCCATGGCACGCCCGGGGCTTTCATTCATGGCCGACGGCGACCAGCTGGACGTGGTGCGGACCGACGGCGCCAGCACGTGGGGGGACCTCCGCGTGAGCCTCGAGGGCCCATGCACGGCCTCCTTGCTGCGCGAGGGAAGCGGGACGCCCATCGAGAACGGCGGCCAGGCCGGACCTCACGATGCCATCATCATGGCCGGCGACGCGGTCCTCGTAGAACGGGCGGGCGCCTGCACGGCCAACATCATCCACGACCCCAGCAACACCCTGCTGGGCAGCTGGTACTTGGATGGTTAGAACGTACGCAGTGTCGTGCTGAGTTCCTGACGGGCTTGGCTGCGGAAGGCCAACCAGAGGGCTGCTCCGACACTGAGCAACGTGATGCCGACGGCTAGGCCCATAGACATGAGGGTAGGCTGGAAATCCATGGGCAGTGGCAGGTCTCGGCGACCCGGAAGGACCGCGTGGAGGGTCGCGCCGATGAGGGTCGTGAACAGGGCGGCAACGAGGATGGCGACGCCGGTGACCTGTGCCACGACACCCCCTAGTGCTCTGCGTACGGTCCCCGGCCGGACCCCGATGGCGTGGCACACGGCGATCTCTCGGTTGTGTGTCTCCAATTGACGACCGACGCCGTGGAGGATGAGGAACGCGGGGAGCATGAAGAGGAAGATGCTGACCAGGACGGACAAGGATTGCAGGACATCGATCAGTTGGCCAAGGTAGCGCTGGGTGAACTGCTCGGCGCTTTGGCTGGTCCAACCATTGCGGGCCGCAAGGGCCGCGACGCGTTCGGGGTCAGCAGTGTCCACGACGATGACGTTGGCGACGGGGGCATCGGCTTCGTGGTCGTTGAGCAAGCGGACGTCCTCGATGGCGGCCACGTAGGTGAAGGAATCCAGGACATCCACGCCGGAGTCGTACAAGCCGATGACATGGGCTGGGCTGCGGATGACATCCCGGGTGCCACTGGCTTCGTCTTGGATGACCACTGCGGCGGTGATCTCGAAGCTTAGGTCCCGGATCTGGCTGATGGCCGGAGGCCACATGGTGAACTCGGCGCGCTCCTTTGCTGTGAGGAACTGCTCGAAGCGATCGAGACTCATCACGAGGGGCATGCTGCCCTTGCCGGTCCAGGGGCCCGGGAGGGCCCCGACGACGAGGTGACGCTCCAGGTTGGCTCGGTCCCGGCCGCCCGCCTCGATGCCCACCAAGGCACCGAGTGCGATGACCTCGTCTCCATCGCCGTCACGCCCACCTGCACCGACCTGGAATTGGTCATCCTCATTGAGGGCGGCTTCGATGAACGCTCGGCGACTGAGGATGGCCTGGGATTCGTAATGGATGGCCACCTTGCCCGCAACTCCCAGTTGTTCCTTGGTGGCATTGAGATCGAAGAACGTGCGACTAGGAATCGCTCCTTCGCCGGCTGAGGTGACCCGGACGTCGCTGGTGTAGAAGTCGGCGACGCGACTCTGGGTCTCTGCCTGCATGCCAGCAAACAACCCGGAGATGACCAGCAACAACGTGATGCTCAGTCCAAGGACAGCCGCTGTCCCGAGGTACCAACGGATGGCGCCTCGGCGCCAACCCCTTGCCAGTGTGCGGACCGCGCTCACGGCTCGGCCCCGGGATCCGGCTCGTCCTCCGGCCCGGTCTCGGTGGCACGGGCCGCTTTGGCCTTGCTCTTCTTGATGCGCTTGGGTTTGTTGGCCTGGACCCAGTTGACGTGCCCTAGATCACCGCCGCCCTTGACGTATTCACGGGCGGACTTCATCGTCTTGTGGAGGTGGCCTACATGGACGACGGCGTTGCCCGGATTGCAGAGAGGGATCGTGGCCGTGCTCAGCACCACGCCCCCGTGGGGTGCGACGATCTCGTCGATGTGTCGCCCGAAGGGGTCGTGGACGATGCCGACCCGTTGTTTGGCCTGCAAGAGGTCACCGGGGGTGACATCCAGGTCCAATAGGCCGCCGTGGTCGGAGCGCAGCCATTCGGATTTGCGGACCATGATCTGCAGGTCCGAGCGGCGCATGCGGCGATCAAGCATGCCCATGTGTTTCATGACGCGGAGGACGCCATGATAGCCGATCTCGATGACGTGGTGTTGGAACCGGCTGGGTTCCCCCGCCTCGTAAATGACAGTAGGGATGCCGGCGTCGGTGGCGGCCCGGCGCAAGCTTCCCTTGGGCCCGGCGCCGTGCAAGGCGATGGGGGTGCCGAAGGCACGCATGAGATCCCTGGTCTCAGGGTTGTCCGCATCGCCCCGGACGTGGCAGAGGTTGCTCTGCCCCTGGCCCGCAGTGTGCAAATCGACACCCGCGTCGCTGATCATGATGACCTTGCGGAACAGGACGTCTGCGATGCGGCTGGCCATGCTCCCGTAGGGATCTCCGGGGAAGAAGCGGTTCAGGTCCCGTCGGTCGGGGAGGTAGCGTTTCTGTTCGCTGAAGCCGAAGCGGTTGACGACCGGGACGCCGATGAGGGTGCCTGCCAGGTTGTCCGGTTCGATGAAGTCGAGGAGTTTTCGGACGATGGCGACGCCGTTGATCTCGTCCCCGTGGACGGCGCCGGTCAAGAACAACGTAGGGCCTGGTTTGGTGCCACGGACAATGGTCACGGGGGTCCGTGCATCCTGGTGGGTGACGGTCTCGCTTACTTTGAGCTCCACTTGTGCCACGTCTCCGGGCATGATCTTTTTGCGCTCGAATGTGTTGTTCTTGAGGCCGGTTGCTCTCATGGATGCCCCCTTGCGAATTCCGCGGCGTACCTGACGACTTCTCCAGCAATATCGACCTTGGTGGCCCGTTCGAGTCCCTCGAAGCCTGGGCTTGCATTGACCTCGATGATCTTGGGGCCTGCGTGGCTTTCCAAGAAGTCGACCCCCGCGACAGGAAGCCCGATCGCGCGGGTGGCTTCTAGGACCGCCTCTTCGTCGTCGGGGGCCAACTTCAGCGGCCGCCCGATGCCCCCACGGTGGATGTTGCTCCGGAATTCACCCACCTTGGCTTCTCGGCGCATGGCGGCCACGACTCGGTCGCCGATGACGAAGGCCCGGACGTCCTTGCCCTTGGATTCTTTAATGAACTCTTGCAGCAGGACACTGTGTCCGAGGCTCCAGAAGGCTTGCAGCATGGATTCGAGGGTCTCTCGGGTCTCTGCCAGCATGACGCCGATCCCCTGGGTTCCTTGTAGGAGTTTGATGACGCATGGCAAGCCACCCACTTGTTCGATCGCGGCGTCCAGGTCATTGATGCCCTGGATGTATGCGGTGCGGGGCATGTCGACTTGGCAGCGGCTCAGGACTTGCAGGCTCCGGAGTTTGTCTCGGGCGCGGAGGATGCCGGTGCTGGAACTGAGAACGGGGACATCCATGGCTTCGAATTGGCGGACGACGGTGACGCCCTTTTCGGTGACGCTGGTCCCGATGCGTGGAATGACGACGTCGGCCCAGTCTAGGTCGATGGGGTTGCCCTTGTAGCGCAGCTGTGGGTGGCGCGCGTGGAGGATGATGTTGCACTTCAGGATGTCCAGGGTCTCGAAGGCGTGGCCTTGTTGTACACACGCTTGGCGGAATCGCCGCATGGAGTAGAGCCGAGGCTCGCGCGTGAGGAACAGGAGGCGCACGCCCATTGGACCTCCGGGCCGCTTTATAGGGACGCTGGTGACAATCCCGGGCTAGAGCATCTGGTCCGTGACGGTCACGGCGCTGAGCCACACGTAGGCCCCGGCGGCGAGGCCGACGCCCACGGTGCGCATCTCCCAGGCTCCCGGCTGGGCGTCTTCGTCCAACCAGATGACGGTGAATCCTGGACCGTCAAAGCTCAGTTGTTGGTACGTGTACGTGGACGGGTCCCCGCTCGGGGCCGTCAGGGTGACTTGGGTCTGACCGCCGACAGCGATGGGGACGACGATGCCGACCATGCGGTCGCTTTCCGGCATGGTGAATGCCTGGGGCAGTGGATCTCCCTGGATGGGGCCTGCCAGGTCCGGGAAGACCCCAGACCAGTGGTCCAGAACGGTTTCGGCGCTGGCGGTGATGAAGGGGCCCGTGTACCCCTTCGACGTGCCCATGCTCATGGCGTGGAAACTGAATGTGTCGCCGCCGTTGTCGAGGTCGTAGAGCCAGAAGTGGCTGAACCAACCGATGGCCGGGACGTAGTTGTAGCGTGCCAGCACGTCGCCGTCCGCATCGGTAGCGGTGATCCAGAAGCCGGGGAAGGCACCTCGAGGGGTGTCGATGGCGGCGTCATACTCCGCCAGCATCGTCAGTTCATGGTCGCGGAAGGAGTAGGTGTTGAAGTTGAGAAGCCCCTCGACCCGGCCTTGCCAGGTCTTGCCATCGGACAGTGGGAAGTCGTACATCCAGCTCCAATCGGAGCCGAAGCCTGTGGTCTGCAATTCGGGGCCGATGTTCCCAAGGATGGGCAGGTCGTAGACTGCTTCGTCAACGGCGCTTTGCTCATCGGGAGTGGCTATTGTGTAGCCTCGGTCCGCTTCGATGACGATGGTCTGGATGTGGGTCCCGGCCTTGTCGTTCTGGCCTAGGAACAAGTGCTGCTCGAAGACGTCGCCCAGGTCCCATTCCGGGGCGTCCAAGCGGTCTTCGGCAGTGAGGTCCGTGCGCAGGTCGCGACCATCCTCTGCCAAGATCTCCGCTTCGCCGCACACGCCTTCGGCGACGCATGCGTCCGCCACCTCATCGGGCTCTTCGAGAGCGGGGGGTTCAGCGCAACCGGCAAGAAGCAAGATCAGGACGGCGGCGAGGACTCGGACCATGGTCGCGGGATTGGCATGCCCGCATTAGACTTGGTGGGCCTTGCTGGGGCAAAGTGGCCGGCGAGGCCTCTGAGCGAGGTGGGACCGTCAGGTCACGCCGATGCGAAGCAGGATCTTGCCGTCCCTGAAAATGCGGACGACACCCGACTCACTGACAGTGATCGCGATGGCCTTGGTATCCGTGGTGACCGCTGCGGCAGCAAGGTGGCGGCCGCCGAGGCCACTGGGCAGGTCCGTGGGGTCTCGGACCTCGATGTAGCGCCCGGCCGCTTCCACGACGCCGTCCTCGCGGACGATGATGGCGCCGTCGATCTGCGCGAACTCCTTGATGGTCTCGTGGGTCGCAAGATCGGTCGCGTTGCGGTCCTGCGGAGGGTGGCCTTGGAACGGGTTGAGAACGACCTGGCGGCTGTGCTTCATGACGCGCTCGGTGTCCCCGATCACGAACAGTGCGCCGACCGCGTTCTTCTCCCGACCTTCCTTGGCGAGGTCACTTGCGATGTGGAGAACCGCTTCAACGACCCGCAGGTCCGCGCGGTACTCCAAGTCCTTGCGCAGTTTGGCGACCGATTCGTCGTGGGCCATGTCGAAGGCAAGGAAACCGTGGCCGGCTTCGTCGCCTAGCTCCACGACGAACAACCGTTCCTTGCTGCCGATGAGGCCCTCGACGTAGGTGGTCAGGATGACTTCCCGCAGGTTGCGCAGACCATTGATTCCTCCGCCTACCCGGAAGCCCAGTGGCACGACGATGATGTCCTTGTCCTTGTCCTCCAAGCGGTCGCGGGCGCCAGGGTGCGGCGTGGCGATACGCAGCGGCGGCTCCAAGGCTTCCACCCAGGCTTCGAGGCTCTGAAGGTCACTGCCCGTGACCAATGTCATGGTGGCCCCGAACGCATCACGGAATGCGCGCGCTTGATCGTATAGGGCCTCCACGTGACTGGGTATGGCTTCTATCACCTAAACCCGTCTATCGTAGGACGCCGGTGACGCCGCAGCTGGGACACTCGGTCTCGAGGGGCTTGTGCCCTTGCACGCTGAAGTCGTGATCACACTGGGGACAGGTCAGATGGAAGGTCTCCAGGGGGACCTCTTCGTGTACGGGCCAAGCGGTCTCTTCGGCTTCCCATTCCTCGTCGGCGGCCGTATCCCAGGCTTCCTCGGCGGGTGCTTCCCAGCTCTCGCCACCGGTCTCTTCGCTCCAGGCGTCAGATTCTGCAGCGGGCTCTTCCGGTGCGACGGCCCAGGGGTCCTCCGTGGGTGCCGCGGGTTCGGCCCATTCCTCTTGCCAGTCGTCATCAGGGCGCTTGCGGCGGGCGAGGAGGATGACGACGACCACGATGGCCGCGATGGCCACCAGACCGATGATGATGCCTACGATCAGTAGGGTGTTGTCATCGTCCTCCGGAGCAGAGGCGCCAATCTGTTCCAGGGAGGTCTCTGAGCGACCCAAGTAGCCAGGAACGAGGTCTAGTGACGAGGTGCCACGAGCGAAGTATCCGCCTTCTTCCGTGAGGCTGTAGAACACAGTGGCCACGTAGCGGCTGGCGCTGCTACCCGCGTCGTCTGCGAACTGCTCCAGGCGGTACGGGGCGGTGCCTTCTTCGGCGTTGGCGATGATGGTGAAGGGGCTGTCGGCGCGCCAGATCTGAATACCCGCCGGGGAGCCGTCGACGACGCTGATGTCCCAGGAGACCGTATTGGTGTCGCCGTCACGGGAGACCTTGACGGTCTTCTGCAGCGCCAGGTTCTGGACCCCGATGTCGATGGTGTCGTCATCGGTGATGGTGACAGTGACCCCTTGGGTGGCAGCGCCCACGTAGTTGCCTTGGGCAGAGACGGTGTGCGAGATGGTGCCGGTGCGGTCGCCTCCGACGGCCGAGTCATCGATGACGGTGACCGTGATCCGCTTGCTCGTCTGCCAGTTGCTTGGGGTGAAGGTGACGCTGGAGACGTCGGTGTTCAGGTCGGTGCCTGGTTCGATCGTGACCGTGACGTCCCCCGTGGGTGCGATGGTCATGCTCAGCTCGTAAGTGACGCTCTCACCTTCTGTCGCGGCCAGAGACCGGGGCGTCGCCAGGACGACCGCTTCGTTGTCCTTGTTCGTCGCCGTGATCGTCTGGGCAGGTAGGCCGGTCCATTTGGCGTCCGATCCTGCGCCGATGGCGAACTCGATCTCGACGTCTTGATGGCCGTCGGCGTCGGTGTCATCCTGGCCCACCAGGGTGACAGTCTGGGCGACGTTCCAGTTGCTAGGCGTGAAGGTCAGCGTGGAGCCCGGGGGCGCTACGCCGATTTCGCCGACGTCCTTGGAGGTCACCTTGACGATGACGTTGGTCGTGGGCTGGCGGGTCAGCACGACC
>JBFGSX010000012.1:0-14928 GCA_041566495.1 Thermoplasmatota archaeon | reverse complement strand
GGCTTGCCAAGGCCCGCGTCGAAGGTCTTCCATACTTTGACCCCGCACCAGCGGGGGCCTTCGGGGCAGCACGCAGCCACGTCGTCCTGCTTGTCCGCGGGTTGCGCGGCGGCGACGAACGTGCAGGGCGGCCCGAGGAACGACGTGAGTTCGGGGTGAGCGGCTTGGGCTTGCCGCAGTTCATCCAATGCGGCGTCGAAGATTTCTTTCTGCGCGTTGAAGCACAAGCGCAAGCGCCACTTGTGGATGTAGCTCAGGAGGTCCCCGGATTGGGTGTAGTAGATGTTGGTCGCGTTGGGCAACAAGTATGCCGCGTCCTCGCGGGGGATACCCATCGCGATGAGTTTGTGCATGGCATCCCACAGCCCTTGGATCGCGCCGTCGTATGCGGTGCGCATCTCCCCTTCGATGACGTCCGGGGTATAGACGTCGGGGGTCTCGCCGATGCAGCGATGCAGCAATGGGCGGGTGCCAGGAGTCATGCGGTGGCGTTGGTCCTGGGCGTACGCAGATAGGCTCTGGCGCTTGTGGAAGGTGTAGTGGACGTGACGCAAGGCCCGCAGCACGGGACTGTGGTCCCATGTGTTCAGGGTGTCGTTCCAGATTGGGTTGCGGTCCGGATCGAGGACACGGGGGAGGATCTCGTTGCCAGGTAAGGTGCTGCCCGTGACCTCACGGATCGCTTGAGCGACGATCTCACCGCCGCCGGGCGTGTGGTGAAGGAGCCGACTGGTGCGGCCACCCAGGTCGAGGGCCGCTTTGGCGGGTTGGTCGGTGCTCAATTCCCACTCCACGAGGTCGTCGCGAACGTGGGGCACTTCGTTGATCTTGTCGAAGAACTCCGGGGAGACCGCCTTGACTGCCTCGACCATCTGATCGACGATCTGCTTGGCTTCCGGGCCGCAGTTCTGGGATTGGCTCATCCGCACGTAGCGCAACAGGACGATGCCACTGATGGTGTGGTAGAGTTTGGTGGTGGCCGCGACCGGGATGACGTAGCGCGCCATCTCCTGACTCTTCTTCTCGGCCTCCGACTTGATCTGCTTGTCCGATTGGCCCTTGATGCGGCCAATGGCGGACATGACCTTGATGTTGGTCTCGACGAGGCCGTCGCGCAGCCCGTGGTAGGCATCCCAGGCTTGCCGGACGGCGTCCTCGTAGACGCCTCGTGCTTCGTCGTGGGCCGCGATGGTCGCCGGGACGTGGACCTCGGCGTGCTTCATCTCCACGTAGCGCTGGCTCTGTTGCTCTGAGTTGTAGAATGTGTGTTGGTGGAAGAACGACTCCACCACATTGCGGCTGACCCCTTCCATGCCGAACACGAAGGTAGGGTGTTGGAACGGTGTGTGGTGGCCCGCTTCGTAGATGGACTGGGCGATGCGGTCGTCCGTAGGAGCACGGTCTGTGGCCAATTGGGCAAAGACCTGGACAGCGTTGCGGGTATCTTCGTCGCTGATCGTCCCTACCAGGCGTTCGACCAATTCGATGCGGCGCTCTTGGACCGTGCGACTGTCGCCGATCTCGTCCAAGACCTCCTTGTGTTCTGGCAACGCGTCAAGGAGCGTCATGCGGGTGCGCTCGCCCTTGGGGGTCAATTGGCCCAGGAAAACGAAGTCGGCGGCGTAACACGTCCGTGCGCTGGCCACGGCCAACCCGTAGGGGTCGTGGGTGTACGCGATGAGGCTGACCTCTGGGTGTAGAGGCTTGACTTCCCGGACCATGAGCGTGTTAGGCACCAGGGGCTCGAATGGGCATTGGGTCTTGAAACGTTGGGCGGGCCCCGGCGATGGCGGCCCGCATCAGGAGAACGGGGTGAGCCTGACCTGGATGGGGGCCAATTCGATGTCCAACACGACGTCGTTCGTGGTGGAGCCCGGATCCGGGACCGGTCCCAGGATCTGCAACGTCGCGGAATCAGCCGTCAACTGGATGGCATATTCGCTGGCCTCGTAGCCGGCATCTCCCAGTTCTCGATTCCAATAGTCTGCCCACACGGCGGGGTAGGCTGTGGGGAGGCGCACCGAAAGGTCGGGGGCCAGGCCACTGACACTCAGCCCCCCGGCCGCCGGGGTCATGGTGACCGTGGCCTGGGCGCTGCTCACGGCGCCAGGGTTGCCGATAGCCGTCGGGATGTTCCATTGGATGCGGTCCTGGACGGCGCCCCGAGTGGCTTTGAAACTGGGGGGCGCGCTCATCACGGCTCCGTTGCCTTGGTCCAGGATGACCGCACCGTGCTCGAACACGTAGGTCTGGTCCACGAATTCTTGGCTGGGCACGTGGATGCTCAGCGTGCCTGCGGGGGCAGTGAAGTTGTAGCTCTCGTAGCGGACACCCGCGTCAGCGCCGATCCGCTCCCTACCCGTAGGGGTCTCCCGATCGTAGACGACGGTGAAATCGGCGGGGAGGCCGCCTTCATCCAACACGATGCTCACGGGTTTGCTGGCCGCCGCGACGACAGAATCGAAGAGCAGGTTGCTGTCAAGGAGGTTGAAGTAGAACGTCGGCCCGTCCGGATCGGTATCGTCCAAGCGGTTGGTGAGCGGCGTGGTCTGGGATTTGGCCCCGTATGTGGAGACGTAGACCGCATCCTGGCCGTTGCGTAGTTGCAGGCGTCCGGCGTAGTCGCCGTTGGCGTCAAGGAGCGTCAGCGTGGAGGTGATGCCCGCGCTCAGATCATGCGGATTGGGGACCCGGACACGCAGGTGGAGCAGTTCATCGATGGGGCCGATCTCGACGCCGTCTTGGACAGCTTCCCAGGTCTCATCGACACCCAGAAGGGATGTGCCGCCAGTGGTCTGGACCGTCAAGGACGCCGACCGCATCTGCAAGTCGCTCTCGTAGGGAGCGTAGGTGGCAGTCCCCCCGGTCCTTGCCCCGGACCCAAAGACCCTGAAGCCACTGGTCTCGGTCCGCAGGTCCACGTGGGCTGTGACCGGCGCGGTGGTGCCCGCGACAGACATGCGGTCCATCTCGGACTTGATGAAACCGATCTGGTTGGCCACGACATCAGCATGTGCTGCTTCCCGGTCTTCGTCCCAGACGGGGACGAATTCCAGTTGCACGACAAGGAGTGTGCTGATGAGGATGGGGACCATCATGATGGCGCCAAGGACGGACGAGACCGCTTCGTCTCGTTGCTGGAAGTTGTTCATGAGCTGGTGATCCTCGCGTATTCTAGGTACAGTGCCCCAGGTGTTGCTGAGAACGGGTCCACGTCCACGAAGCGGATGCGGGGTGACAGGGATGCGGTCTCGTCCGGGTTCAGCGCGCACGAGAAGGAGGCGTAAGCCGAGCTGGCCAGGTTGCCTGTGCATGCGCGCCAAGTGGTGGCGTTCTGCACTTCGACCCGGAACGCGTCCCCGGGGGCAGCGATACGGTAGCGTAGATCCAGGCGGTGCGTGGGTTGGTCGGGGATGCCGTCGAAGGCCATCTCCACGTTGCCCTCGTACGCTGCGGCGCCAGTGGTGGCGACCCGGACGAAGAGGTGGTCGATGAGGACCGGTCCGCCGGCGGTGTCGCTGGCGGTGACACGGATGTCGAGGGCCGCGATATCCTCCGTTGTCCAGGCGCGGTCGCCCGTGATGTCGGTGAGCGTGATCCGATCGCTGCCGGTGAGTGTGACCAGACGGTCAGTGGGCCCGTTGGCGCCGCCGACATGGTAGCTGATGGTGACCTTGGGAGCCGGAGGGACGATAGGTTGCAGCGTCAAGGCCACAGCGTGCCAGTCATCGGCGCCGCCGATCAAGGTGCCACTGGCGAGGTTGGCGCCGGCAGCCGACGGGCCATCGGCGATGGATAGCCAGACCTCTCGAGAAATACCCCGGCTGTCCCTGACCGATGTGGGGTTGTCCCAGGTACTTCCTTCGCGGTCATGACTTCCCAGGGCGACGTAGAGGCGGCCACTTCCGACGCCCGTGACCGCGGGCGTGGACCAATCTGCGCTGCCAGACGTGGTCGGGTGTTGGGTGAACACAGAATCGATGATTGGTGCGCCAAGGTCGACGCCGGAGTAACGGGATACGGCGATGGCGGCCTTGTCGGCGCTGCCACTGAACTGGGCGGTGACGATGCCCGTGACCGGGTTGCCGCTGCCTTTCCAGACCTCCACACAGCCACCGACCGCTTCGTCCGCACAGCCGCCCGCGACGCGGGTCCAAGCAAGGTTGAGCCCATCGACGCGGGTCACCGTGCGCTTGGAAGTGTCCCCGTTCTCTATGGCCGCCAAGTAGAACTGGTCCGCGACTGCCGTCACCAGAGGACTGTCGATGGAACCGGCCACATTGGCCACGTACCCGACGGTCGCTTCGTGGTTGACGAGGCTCGGCGAAACGGGGCCATGGCCCTCCAGCCCGATCAGGACTTGGGTGATGCCCGTGGCACCTCCTGGGGCGGCGAAACCGGTGGCTTCGACCCAGGTGCCGGAGGCGGCCATGATGGACCGGGCGTCGTCGGAGCCCAAGGCGTTCTCGGGGTTGGTCGCGCCCGTGCCCACGGCAGAGGTACCGCTTAGGGTCGCCGCGCCACCGCCACCACCCACGGGGGCTTCGTCGATGACGGCAGTACTGTCCGCATCATTGGCGCTCTGAGCACCGATGAAGTTGCTCAGAGTCCCGGCGATGGCGGTGAAGCCCGTGGCATAGGTGGCGTTGAACGCCGTAGCCGTCGGTCGGACGTCGGCGGATTCGAGCAGCAGTTGTGAGCGACTGCCACTGTGTCCAATGATCTGCAAGGCGATGTTCTCCCCTTCTTCGGCACTGATGGCCTTCGTCCATTGTTGCCCGATCAACAGCACGCCGGCATTGAAATCGGGGACGATGGAGACCACGGCGCCGTCTGGATAGCGTAAGCGGATCAGGGTGTCTTCCGCGCGGAGTGGTTCGCCGCCCAAGTGCCGGACCCGGAGTTCGGCGTCATCGACGCCCCAGTCGTTGTCGTCCCCGGGGCCGATCTTGGCATCCAGGGACACGTGGATGGTCCCGGAGGGTCCATCGATGGAGAGCACGAGGAGACTCAGGGCTCCCGCAGAGGCCACGGTGATCCCCACGAGCAGGATCGAGCCGACGACGTCGGCCACCGCCCGATCATCTCGGAGGAAGGAGCGATGGCAGCGGTTGGCCTTCATGGGCTCCCCACGACGCCGGCGCATCCGATCAAAAGGACCGAGGCCAGCAAGACCGGCCGGTAAGTACGCGCGCAGACCGCCATCACACCCCGGACACCGGCCGTCGGGTCAAAAACGGTTGCGAGCCGCCCCCAAGGAGGAAGGCCCCTCAGCGACCCTGACCAGGCGCCCACCCGGCCGGCGTTCGACGGCTGCTTGGACCCCCAGACTTATATGGAACCAAGAAGTGAAACGCACCTATGAGTGAAAACGAAGAAAAGAACGAGCTTGGGGAGCGCGACATCATCGCTGCCCCCGTGGCCACCGGCAGCAAGGCCGCCCGCAAGGCGGACCGTGCAGCCATGGCCCAGGCCCGCGCCATCCAGAGCGGTGAAGCTGACGATGGCCCCATCCGCTACCGCCTGCCTGACCACAAGAACAAGGAACTGTTCGCCATCGCGGACCAACTCCTTGGTGCCAGCAAGATGATCGTCATGTGCGAAGACGGCAAGAGCCGCCTCGCCCGCATCCCCGGCAAGATGAAGCGCCGCCAATGGATCAAGCCCGGCGACCTGATCATCGTGAAGCCGTGGGACATCGATGACGAGAAGTCCGATGTCAAGCACCGCTACCTCCGCATCCAGTCCCAGCACCTGTCGCGTCGCGGCCTCATCCCCGCGTTGCTCGACCACGGGTTCTGATGACCTCCTACGAGTGCCCCATGGTCCTTGGACCAGCCGGTGCTCAGAGTCTTTTCCCGCACCCCGAATCGGGTGCTATGCACATCTGTGCGGTGGCGGCTTCGGCCGCCGCGATCTCCCAGCCCGCTGAACCACCAGCGCAGCGCCCCGTCCCCAGTAGGCACCTCCCTTGAACGAAGACGACACCGCCGAACACGTCATTGATTGGAATGAACCGCTCTTGGAGTTCGACGAACCCGACGAGCTTGAACAAGTAGCGAGCAACGACGAATGGGCCTTCCAGCAGGCAGACCGCATGGTCAAGAAGCTCAAGGGCCGCGAGGGCAAAGACCGCCGCACGGAAGGGGAGGTCTTCGACCATCAGACCCTGATGACGCTCCTGAAGTTCCTCTCCGGAGGTACCCTGAAGAGCCTCGATTTCCCCATCAGCACCGGCAAGGAAGCCAATGTCTTCCGAGGCACGACGCCAGCCGGCACCCACGTGGCGGTCAAGATCTACCGTACCAACACGGCGACCTTCAAGCACGTCTTGCAGTACATCCAAGGCGATGATCGCTTCCAGGGTGTCAGCGGCGACAAACGCGCCTTGGTGCACGCCTGGGCCCAGAAAGAATACCGCAACCTGTTGCGCATGCGGGACGCCGGCGTGGATGTCCCGGAGCCCATCAAGGTGCTCAACAACGTCCTGATCACTGAGTACATCGGCTTGCCCGAGGGGCCGTGGCCCCAACTCAAGGAGATTGGCCGCCTTGACAAGAAACAAGCGCAGAAGTTCTGGAAGAAAATCCAGGACGACTACGTCACGATCTACAACAAGGCGAAGCTGGTGCATGCCGACATCAGCGAATACAACATCCTCGTGCAAGGATCTGGGACCAAGGCCGAGACGATCCGTGTGATCGACGTGGGCCAAGCGGTCCTGACCAACCACCCGATGGCATGGGAGTTCCTCGCCCGTGACATCAGCAACCTTTGCAACTACTTCCGCCGCATGCGCGTCGATGTCGACGAAGCGGCGTTCAAAGCACGCCTGGAGATACCGGCGTGACCGGAGGCCGACCATGACCTTTGTCCGAATCCCCAAAGACCGCCTGGCCGTCGTGATCGGCGAAAAGGGCGCCACCCGCAAGCTCCTCGAGCGCCGCAGCCGCCTCCAGATCGAGGTCGACTCGGAGAACAACGAAGTCCACATCCATGACGAGGAGGGCGCTGACCCCCTGATGGTCATGAAGATGAAGGACATCATCAAGGCCCTTGGCCGCGGCTTCAGCCCCGAGCACGCCATGCGCTTGTTCGCTGATGACGTCTACCTGGAACTACTGGACATCCACGACTTCGTGGGCAAGCAGAAGAACCACGTGAAGCGGGTCGCGGCCCGCATCATCGGCGCCGAAGGCAAGACCCGCCGTATCATCGAGGATCAGACCGACTGCAACCTCACCATCTACGGCCACACCGTCGGCATCATCGGGGACATCGAGCACATCCAAGATGCCCGCCAAGCGGTCGAGATGTTGCTGGGTGGCAGCGAGCACAGCAGCGTCTACCGTTTCCTCGAAAAGAAGCGCCGCGCAGCCCGCCGTGCCTCGTCCGAACTCTGGTAGACAGACACGCAGCCAATCCTCGCCCTTTTGACGGGCGTGGACCTGGAGCATCTTGTGAGTGAAGGCGTGACCGCTGAGTCCTCCGAAGTGCCCCCCGTGACCATGGCCGATTATCGAGCCACGGCAGGGTTGTTCATGGCGTTCCTTGTGACCCAGATCTTGGCGGTCTTGTTCGCCAAGCCCAGCATCGATGCAGGGCTGCAGGCGTTCGAGGACAGCGGCGACCCGCTCAACATCGTCTACTACGTCCTGCTGCTCTTTGCGTTCACATTCCTCATCTTGTGGCTTCACAAGAAGGGCATCAAGTGGGCGATCCAAGGCATCATTCTGCTCGCCGTCGGTTCGACCGTGATGTACGTGGTGGCTCCGCTGCTGCTCACGTACGGCTTGAACAGCACGCTCAGTTGGACCCTTGGCGCCATCATCGGTGGCGGCTCCGTGTTGTGGCTCTTCCTGCACCCCGAATGGTACGTGGTGGACCTGGTCGGTATCTTGGTCGCCGGTGGCGCCGCAGCCATCTTCGGCATCAGTCTGGAACCCTCCATCGTCATCCTCATGCTCGTCGCATTGGCGGTCTACGACGCCGTGGCGGTCTACAAGACCAAGCACATGCTCAGCCTCGCAGATTCCGTCATCGAACTGCGCCTGCCGGTGCTGCTCGTGGTACCCAAGTCGAAGGGTTACTCGTTCCTCAAGGAGGCTGCCAAGTTCAAGGAAGCCAATGCAGAGAACAAGGAGCAGCGCGAGGCGTTCTTCATGGGCCTTGGCGACCTGGTCATGCCCACGATCCTGGTGGTCTCCGCCTTGACCTTCGGCGAAGGCATCGAACCCGTCTTGGGTGCCGCCGTGGGCATGCTGGTGGGCTTCGGTGTCCTGATGGGCTTCGTGCTGAAGGGCAACCCCCAGGCCGGGCTTCCCCTACTCAATGGCGGCGCGATCGTCGGATTCTTGGCGGGCTTGTACGCCGCCACCGGATCCGTCATCTTCTGGTAGGCCGCCATCAAAGAGGGGTGCAAGCACTCCTTCGACGGTGGTGGCTCGAGCCACCGTACCCGGTAGCCTGATCTCCGGGTGACCCTCCACGCGAAGGACCGTGCTGTCCCTGGCACCCCGGGCATACGGGTCGATGCGACGCAGGATGAGCAAGCGCTTGCCCCGGTACAACCCTGCCATGTCAGGGTATGCGCCGTCTCCTTGGATGATGAGCCCCAAGTCTTGACCCATGCTCCGCCATGCGATGAGGCGCTTGACGATCAAGTACAGGGCGCCGAAGATCGGGACCAAGGCCCCGGCTAGCGCCCAGACGAAACCCTGGGCGTAGTTCTCGGCCTGACTGGCTGTGATGAAGCAAGCCAAGCTGATGACGATGAGCGGGGCGTAGAACGTCCAGCGGCGCACAACGAAGCAGCCCCTGCGTCCCTCAAGGCTTCTCCGGACGCGCAGCCCCATCCACCAGGCGCCAGACCCGATCGCCCAAGCGCTGGGCCTCGTCCTCGTCGTGGGTGACCCATAATGCGGGGATGTTCTGGCTGCGTACCAGGTCTTGCATGCGGGAGCCTAGGTCGTCACGCAGGCTGCGGTCGAGCGCCGAGAAGGGCTCGTCCAGCAAGACGGCGCGGGGCTTGGCGGCGAGCGTTCTGGCCAACGCGACCCGTTGCCTTTGCCCGCCGGATAGTTCGTCGACGCGGTCCGTCTCGCGCCCTGCAAGGCCCACCATGTCCAGCCAGCGCTCGGCCTCTTCCCGGCGATCGTGGCGAGGGACGTCGCGGTAACGCAGCCCGAAAGCCACGTTGTGCCAGACGTCTAGGTGGGGGAACAACGCGGGCTCCTGGAACAGCAAGCCGACGCGGCGGCTGGCTGGTGCAAGTGCATCCAGGGGCTCGTTTCCCAGCATCACGGTGCCGGCTTCTGGGCGCTCCAGTCCGGCGATGCAGCGCAGGACCGTGGACTTGCCGACGCCGCTGGGGCCCAGCAAGAAGCCCGATTCTCCAGCGGCGACTTCCAGATTGATGCCCTGCAATAAGGGCGCGCCATCGTATGTGAAGTGCAGACCTTCGACGCGCAGATTCATCGTAGGCTCCTCCCACTCGCCTCGACCGTGATGTATGCCGTCGCGGCCAGTGCCATGAGCAGTCCAGACAGGGCCACGGCCTGGGCACGCATGAGGGGGTTGAAGGAGGCTGGGCCTCCGAGCGTATGGATCCAGATGGACAACCCGGCGTTGTCGGCGCTCATCAACAAGAGGCTGGCGCCGAAGTCACCCAGGCTCATGGCGACCGCAAGGCCGAGGGCTGCGGCGAGGGGCGCGCGCAGCGTCGGCATGTGGACCCGCCACCAGACGTCGAGCGGCCGGGCGCCGAGAAGGCTGGCGGCCTCGTCGAGGCGGCCGTCCAATTGTTGGATGGCCGGCAGCATGGCCCGGGCGGTGAATGGGAAGGCGACCAAGGCATGTGCGACGATGATGAGCAGGCGGGCACGGCTGGGGTCGACGACGAAGGCGACGCTGGTACTCAGCACGATGCCGAACCCGATGAGCAGGCTGCTGGTGCCCAGGGGCAAGGCGGCCACGGCTTCGGCGATGGCGCGGGCCCACGGGTGCAGGCGTCGCACGCCGTAGGCGAGCATCATGGTGAGCACGATGGCGATGGTGGCGCTGGCGGCGGCATACAACAGGCTGAGTCGCAAGGCAGGCCAAAGTGCGAACCCGAAAGGATGCGCCGCATCGGCGAGTGCCCGCCATGGTTCGAGGCTCCACTGGCCTGCGACCTGGAATCCGCCGACCAGGACGGCCAAGGCGGGCAGCATGCCAAGCCCGGTCAATGCGGCAGCGGCCACCTGGCGGCGGCTGGAGGCATGGGCAGGTTCCCGTCCTTCGGGTGCCAGGCGGACTTGGCGGCGGATGACCCATTGGTAGCCGAGCAGCAGCGCCACGTTGGCCGTGAGTTGCATGGCGCCCAAGACGGCGGCGCGATCGTATTGGGGGACGAGGCCACCCAGGTTGTCGTTGAGCATGGTCTCGAATGTCGCGACCGTCTCTCCACCCATGTACAGCACCACCCCGAAGCTGGTGAAGCTGAACAGGAACACCAGCAAGGCGACGGAGCCGATCGATGGGGCGAGCAATGGCAACGTCGTGCGGCGGAAGGCGTGCCAACGCGACGCACCTAGCAACTGCGCGGCTTCTTCTAGCCGCTGCGGCCGGCGCTCCAAGGCAGCATGCAGCAGGCGGGCGGCGAAGCCGTAGTTGTAGTAGGCGTGGGCGATGGCGACCGCACCGAGAGGGCCGACGGTTCCCAGGACATCGAGTCCCAGCAAGCGCTCGGTCCAGCCGCCGGCACCCAGGACGGCTTGGATGCCGAACACGATGACGAATACCGGCAACACGAACGGAGCGGCATGGATGGCCATCTCCACGCGGCTCCAGCGCCACTGCCTGTTGTGGTGCAGCCAAGCGAGGGGGACGGCTGCGGCGAAGGTCAAGGCGACGCTCAACAGCGCCATGAGGATGGCGCGGACCACACGCCGTTGCACGTAGGGATGGGTCAGTGCCCAATGCCATGCATCGAGGTCTCCGGCGCCGAGTGTGGCGGCCAAGGGGCGGAAGAACGCCACGGCAAGGAATGCCGCGGGGACCACCAACAAGGCCGCCTGTCGCTTCATGCGCGCTTGGCAGTGTAGAGGTCGGTCCAGGCGACGATCCAGGATTGCATGCGCGCACCGACCACTTCTGCCGGTAGGCTGGCGGGCGTGAACGTGCCCGGGGCGGGGTCGTTGTCACCGAAGACGGCATGGACGCTGGCATCGACCTCTGGGTCGGAGACGACGGGGTAGATGGCGTTGTATTCCGCGGCCAGCATTTGGAAGGCGTCGGTCAGGGTGAACTCGATCCATGCTTCGGCGGCGGCGCGCTCCTTGGTGCCGGCGAGGATGCCCATGGTCTGGATCTGCTGGAACGTGGATTGGGGCGCCAGGAGGGCGTCGTTGAGGTCGCCCCCGTAGAATGCTTCGTAGGCAGGGCTTGTCGTGTAGCTGGTGACGATGGCCTTGTCGCTCTTGCTGCCGGTCTCCCATTGGCCGTAGCCACCGCTGAAACGGTCCACGTACGCCTCGGTCCAACCGCTGGTGATGGTGACATCGTTGTCGAGGAGGTCTTCCCAGTAGCCCAGGTAGCATTCCTCGCCGAACGCGGCGACGGTGGCGATGAGGAATCCGAGTCCAGGGCTGCTGAAGCGGGGGTCTTCCGTGACGAACTGGTCGGCGTGGGTAACAAGGTCGCCCATGTCATCGACGGTGATGCCGGCTCGGGGGTCGACGTTGATGCCGATGTAGCCCATGTCGACGGGGGTTGCCAGCCAGGCACCGGAGGTCGGGATGAAGCGGTACTCTGGGTCGATGCGGTCGCCCAACAGGGGCGTGTAGGGGGCGAAGATGCCGGCTTTCTGGGCTTGCACCATCATGGCGTTGTCGATGCCGTAGAGGACATCGAAGCTGCCTGCGCCGCGGTCTTGGACGGCGAGCTGTAGGGCGGTGCCGGCATCGTCGGCGCCCACGTGGGTGACGGTGGCGCCCGTCAGCGCCTCGAAGGCCGCCTTGGCGGGCTCGAACGCGTAGTCGAAGGCGCCGTGGTCGAGGATGCGGATGCTGGCGCCTTCCAGGTCGGGCCAGTTGTTGCCATCGAAGCCCATATCGGCGTAGGCGGTGCGGCTGTTGGCTGCGAAGTCGTGGGCTGTGGGCGTCACGGGGCTTCCGATGGTCGGGTCGGCGTCCTTCCAGCAGTCATCTTGCAGGTCTCCGGGCGTGAAGCACCCGGAAAGGACGGTCGTGAGCAGGACGGTGGCGATGATGGCGGTCTTCATGGGTGCACCTTGGCGGCAATGGACAGGATGGTGTGGACGACGCTCTGCGCGTCTGGGCCTGCGATGTACAGGCAGGGCTCGTAGCCGATGGCCCCGGGGTCGTGGACGATGCGGGGCCCGGTATGGGCTTGGGCGAGGAACAGGGCCTCCCGGTCTCCTTCGCCTTGCAGGGTCACGTCGGGTGCTGCGGCCGCGGCGATGGCGTCCCCGCCACGGATGTTGGCGATCGCGTGCAGGGAGGGGTCGCTGACCCGAAGGGCCAGGAGGCACGCCGCAAGGTGGTGGCTGGCACCCCACTCCGGGGCGGCGGGCCGCAGCAGCCGGCTGTCGGTGGCGACGATGCGAGCAGGGTATGCGAGCACGTCGCCGACCCCTTGGGCACCGGGCGTGGCCCGTGCGATGTTGAGGCCGACCTGGGGCATGATGCGGACGGGGGCTGCGGCCAGCAATTGCCGTTCGGCGGCAAGAAGGTCCCGCAGGGCCTCGTCGCCTTTGGGCGTGGGCGGCGCGAGGATGTCGCACCAGCGGCTGTCTGGGGCGTCCTGTTGAAGGATCGATGCGACCAGATCGTCGGCGAGGCGGAGGACCAATGCGTCGGCTTCACTCTGCTGGACGTAGCGGCTCACCATGGCTTGGCTGACCCCGATGGCATCTGCGGCATGGGTCTGGCTGCGACCCTCTCCCACCAGGCGGCGAGCGGCTTCGGCCTTGACGCGGGGGAACACGTCCTCGGCAAGGTGGAAGCAGGCGGGCAGGGCCACGAGCGCCGCGACACAACCCCCCCATAAATGGGTGATGGCAGGCTATGCGTGGCGAATAACACTCGATGGGCTGGGAGTGAAGCGGCCATCGACCCATGTCCCAACAAGAGTGCACCAAGCCCCTTAGGTGCGCGCGGCGCCGATGGAGAGAGGAGTGAGGCTACGCCTTCTGTTCTCTTTGGCCATGTCACCCATGGTCTTGGCCGCCGTCGCAGTGGTGGTGCTGTTCGTCGTGCCACTGGGCTCCATCCCGAGCGATCGTGCCTCCTTGGAGCAGGGTTTGGCTGAGCGAGACGCCGTGCACGAATACGCCGTGGCCATCGAGCAAGACACGCTCCGGGCCCTGGGCGGCCTTTCGGGCAACACCACCATGGTCCGTTCGACCTTGGCCCTGGAAGCCTGGGGACATGCCGCCGCGGCGCCGAAGCTGCCGGTGCGGCATCTGCAGGTCTACTCGGATGCCGCGGCGGCCCATGCGAACCTGGTCACTGCAGTCGACAGCGGCTCCCCTGACAACATCGCCCCCGCGTTCACCGCAGCCTTGGAGGCGGCCTCAGGAGGCCTCAGGATCTCCAACGAACGCCTCGACACCGACCTCACTCATCTGCTCTCCACGATGCCTATCCAAGCAGGTCTGGACACTGTGGCCCAAGACCTGCGAGACCAACTGGAACTGGACCGTGTGGCCGCTCGAGAGGCACGTGCCCTCGGGCAGGTCGGCGTGGAGATGGGGGTCGCCAGGCCCGGAGACACGGCTCGTCTGAGCATCGCGATCTTGGAAGCGGAACGGACCACGCAAGCACTGGCAGCGCAACCCGGACCCGTGTTCGCCCTGGCCGTCACGACGACCAATGAGGCGTTGCAGCAGGCCAATGACCTGGTCGCAGCAGGGCAACTGGGGTCGGATGGGTTGGCCGCCTTGTGGCCACCTCTGCAATCAGCCCTCGATGCACTGGAGGAAGTGCGGGATATCCAACGGGGCGCCATCCTCGACGCACTGCTGGCGGTCGAACGAGCGGCCCTGACCACGGCCACAGCCAGCGGGACCGTGGCCTTGGCCCTCGCTCTTGCCGCGCCAGCGGCCGTCTGGGCCCTACAACGCCGGGTCGTCAGGCCGATCATCGCGCTGCACGCCGCCACCGAAGGCCGCAGCACCCCCCCGTTGCCAGACCTGCACCGAGATGACGAATTGGGGGAACTGACCCAATCCTTTGCTAGGATGTCGGCCCGGGTGGCGGAGACCACCCAGCAACTGCGAGCCGCCCTGGAAGAATCCAACAAGGGCCGAGAAGCCTTGCAGCATTCCTTCGAGGTCCTGGATGAAGCAAACAGGCTTCGGCAGCACATCCTCAACACCGCAAGCCACGAACTGCGGACCCCCCTCACCCCCATGCGCATCCATCTCAAATTGCTGAGCGAGGAAAAACGCGGGCCCCTGAGCGACGGCCAGCGGCGCTCCTTGGACAGCCTCCAGAGCAACCTCACGAGGCTGCTGGATGTCGTCAATAGCATGACCCAGATGCATGCGTTGCAGGAAGGCGAAGCCCCCGTCCATGTCACCGAGATGGACTTGGCCAGCGTCACGACCCGTGCTTGCGACACGGCCCGCCCACGCATCGAAGATGCCGGCATCCATTTCACTTGGGAGCCCCCCGGACCGACGCCTGCCCAGGGAGACCCGGAGCGGGTGCAACAAGTGCTGGGTATCGTCTTGGACAACGCCCGCCGCTACACGGGCGAAGGCGGCCACGTCATCGTCCGCGTGGTCGAAGGCCCCGCCGTGGAGGTCATCGACGACGGCATCGGCATGTCCCAGCAGGACATGGCACGCCTTTTCCAGCCCTTCGAGCGAGGGTTGGGCCAACCGGACGCGCCGGGCGCTTCAGGCCTCGGCCTCGCCATCGC
>JBFGSX010000011.1:0-14977 GCA_041566495.1 Thermoplasmatota archaeon | reverse complement strand
GTGTAGGGGTTCTCGATGTAGTAGGATAGGTCGACCGTGGCGGGGACGGTACCGACATTGGTGACCATGTAGCGCAGAGGACCCATCTCGAGGGCATCAGCATAGCCACTGGCGCCGACCGCGGAGACCGCGACATCGACGATGACGACGACTTCCAACAATGTCTCGGTGGTGGCGCAGATCTGGGTGTCGGCGCAGATGTCGTTGAGGGCGGGGTCCACGGACACAGTGACTTCGTAGACGCCGGTCTCGTCTAGCACGCCGAGGACGGCGCTGCTGATGGTGAATGGCACTTCCACGGTCTCTTGACCCGGGTCGTAGTACGCAGAGGTCCGTCCGATGGGGATCGTCGCCGCGTCCGCAACCGTGGTGGTCTTGCTGGTGTCCCGGTTGTAGAACTCGACATCGATGGACACCGGATCGTCCGTGTGGTCCACGTTGCCAAGATTCTGCAGCACGCCCGCCAGGGTGAAGTCAGTGCCAGGGTGCAAGCGGCCGGAGTCCGTGATGTGTAGATCGTCGACACCGACGCCGGCGACGTTGCGAACGACGAATGCTTGGCTGTCCCGGTCGTTGGCTGGCACGGCATCCGTGGTCAGCAGTTCGATGCTTGCAAGCAGTTCACGTTCGGCGTCCATGGAGGTCCAAGCGACGGGCGCCGTGACGGTCTCGCCGGCGGCGACGGTGCCGAATTCGACGATAGTGTAGAACAGTTCGTCGTCGACGCCGGGGTCGTTCTCACTGCGACGGATCGTGAAGAGACCCTGCACATCGGAGCGATCGGTCTGGCCACGGTTCTCGACCTCGAGCAGGAGCGTGAGGGGCGTGTTCTGGGCCGCTTGAGCCACATCACGTGGCTCAGCGATGGTGACCGAAAGATCGTCGCCAAGGACACCTGAGATGATGGGTTCCTCCCGGTCGATACCGATGGAGAAACTCTGGTGCGGGTCCGGTGCACCTGTCCTGCTGGACACGTATGTCGTCTGGTAACCGTGCATCCAGTTCGCGTTGTTCTCGATGCTGCCCGAAATCAAGGCGTGGCCGAGGTAATTGTATTCGTCCACGCCCCCAAGGTCCAGGAATTCGGCCTGACCCCCGGTGGTGGCGTAGGCGAAGCCATTGCCGAGGCCGGAGAGGCTGTACACATCGTCCCCTCCGCCTTCGAAGAAGGTCGCATGGCCAGAAACGGTTCCAGAGGTGAGGCTCGTCTTGGACGCAGAGTACAAGGCCGCAGCGCCGAAGGTGCTGGCACGGTAGGAGGAAAAGGTGAAGCCATCCGCCACAACATCGTATTGGTCGTCGCCTCCCAAATCGAAGAAGTTGCCTGCGCCAATGTATGAAGTCCCGAGGGCGTATTGACCATACCATAGGCTGACGGTGTATGTGTCCCGGCCGCCGCCATCAATGAAGATGCCGTGACCATCGTAGCCACTCCCCAGGCCTCCGGCGGTGGTGCTGCCGCTGGTGCCTTGGTCCCACTCGTAGGTGTCATCCCCGGCACCATCGAGGAAGACGCCGACCCCCAGGTAGCCCGCGCCAAGGGTGTGGCGTTGTTGGCCGACGCGGTAGGTGTCGTCGCCGTTCTGGTCGACGAACACCGCGGCACCTTGGTAGGCGCCACCAAGACTGGAGCGACTGGTGCCCGTGGGGGGCGTGTAGATGTCGTTGCCTGCAAGGTCCACGGCGATCCGGGCCAGGGGTGCACTGATGGCGGTGGACTCCGTGCCTGCCACGCTGGTGGTGTACGTGTCGTCTCCACCAAGGTCGATGGTGATGGGCGCCCAGGTCTCGTGTTCCGTGTTGCCGGCGCAGCCGAGGGCGATGACGCCCCGGATGAACATGGAGCAATCGTCGGCCTGGTTGCTGGCTCCGGGGACGAGGTCGATGAGCATGTCCACCGCCTCTAGGGCACTGGCTGCTGCGCCTTCGGCTGCAGCCCGGAGCGCCTTGACGTCGTCCGACGGCTCGGCCACGGAGATGATGCAGGTGCTGGGCATGGGTTCCGTGAAGAGCACGGCGATGTGTCCGTCGAGGTCTTTGCACGTCGGGGGCGCCACTTGGGCCATGTCGGCATTGAACAGGTCAATGAGCTCATCGCAAGGGAGGGCATCGCAGGAGAATGCGTCGAGGCTGACGGAGCTAGCGGCACTTGGGGCCGAGACGCCGAGCAAGAGAGCGTGGAGTTCAAGGGTCTTGAAATCGACGTCCGCCACGGCGAGTTGGGCTTCCTGTTCGATGGCCGCCATGCGGACGAAGAACAAGGCCAGGGCCTCGCTGGTGACGGGGCCTAGAGCGGCCGTGGTGGCCTCCAAGTCGGCGATCTCAGCCGGGCTCAGGGGGCGCAGGAGTACGGAGGCGTACTGCTGGACCGCTTCTGGAAGGGTCGGGATGACGGTGGGCGTCGCCAGGCTGGGCACACTACCGAGTAGGGTCTGGCCGATGGCGCCGACGCCGCCGGCGAGGGCCGCGGCTTGTTGTTGGCGCAGCTCGACGAGAGCGTCAGGGGTGCCAAGGCCGAGCAGGTCGAGGCCGTGGCGGGGTGCAGGGACGAAGCCGTCAACGGCGTCGTGATGGAGCATGAACTCCGAGACGAGGGATTCAACAGTGCTGCCACGGCGGTTGACGAGCGAATTGAGGTAGCTCTCGGCGCCGGGTGGGAGGGCGCCTTCGACCGCTTGGTCGTGCAGGGCTTGGCGGAATCCTTGCACGCCGCCGGGGTAGCGGGCGGCGATGTCGGACTTCAGGATCTCTTCGAAGCGGACCAGGTCGGCGTGGGTGTCAAGCAGGAGGGCCGCGGAACCAAAGCGGGGGTCCTGTTCACTGGTGCGGGCCACGTCGGCGAGGGCAAGGCGAGCGGGGTCGACGGCAAAGACCTCGTCGCTCAGGACAACAGACGGTGCGGGGGGCGCGGTGGACGCCGGCAACCAGTTCTCGTGTCCATGACCTTCCCATTGGACGGAACGGGCCATGTATTGGGCCAAAGCCCATGTTTGAGGGAAGGCGTCCATGTCGACGAAGGCTTCTCCGGCCTGTAGACCGAACAGGCCGCCCAAGTCCACAGCTTTCCTGTAGACGAGGGGTCCGATGCTCGCTGCGTCGGTCACTTGGGAGATCAGAATCGGGTCGTTGCTGGGCTCTTGGCCGTGGCTCGCTGCTGCGAGTCCTGCCAGAGGCCCGGTGACCATCATGATCGCCATGAGCGCTGTCAGAAGGCCCTTGGATGCCGCCTTGAAGTTGTACACTGGTTCCACCGTCCAACCGCACGTGGCAGCGTTGCCGCCGCGCACGGATGCGCCACCACACCCCAGAGAGTGCTTAATGGTTATGCGTCCAGCCCGCCCACCAACAGGAGGGGAGCCCCCGGCGAGGCTCCGCTGGAGGGTCGCGTCTGGACAGGCGCCGAAGCGGGCAGATTCCCGTGTTTCAGCTGCGAGGAGCCCGGCGGATGACCCCTGCGATGGCCAGGACGGCCAGCAGCAAGGCGACGCCTAGGCCCGGAGTGTCCTTGGCGGAGCTGATCTCCTGGACCGGCTCTGCCGCCGCCATGACGGTGACGTCCTTGGCGCTGGCACGGGCCAGGAGTCCTTGACCGTCATCGAACTCGAAGTACAAGCGGTACGGGCCAGCGGGGACCTCTGCCAGGTTCCATTCGCCCACGAAGATGCGTCCCTTCAGGTCCATCTCACGGATGAATGTCTGATTGGACGATTCGAGGATGATCCTCGCCGTGGTATTGTCAAGGGTCGCGCCATCCACGGGCGTCGCCGTGAAACGGGCCAGTTGGCCGTGGCGCAGCACTTCACTCACGAGGAGCTCAGCAAAGGGATCACCCTTGGCGAATGTCTCGATGGCATTGCTCGGGTCGCCTTCGTTGCCGGCGTGATCAACGGCGGTCACCCTGAAGCGCAGGGTGGTGCCCTCGTTCTCGGCGTAGCGCCCCGTCCAGGAGGTGTCCGTGACATGGTCAGCGACCACTTGCCAGGGCTGGCCCTCGCTCTGTTGCTCGATGCGGTAGTACGCGACGCCAGAGCCGCCGATGGCGGCATCGCCGGGCGTGTTCGTCCAGTCGAGGGTGAACGTGCCCACGGAGGTGCCAGCAAGGTCCTCGAGGAAGACGTCCGGGGCATCGTTGTCAACGAGGATCGTGTAGCCGACGGCCGTCACGAGTCCGCCGGCATCCGTCGCCTGGACCTTGAGCTCGATGGCCTTGGTGCGGGTCTGGGTGACATCGATGACGGCTTCGTAGTCGCCGGGTTGTCCGGGGACCTTGAGCATCTCGATCTCTCCGGATCCCGTAGGGCGCAAGCCCCGGGCGTCGACCATGACGCTCTGCAATTCGGAGGCGTCGGAGACGAATGCGCGGACGATGAGTTTGTCGCCTTCCTTGACAGCCGTCTGGTCGCCGGGGAGTTTGAGGTTCACTTCGACCAGGGGAGCGGTGCGGTCCACGCGGAACGACCATTCCTCGGTCTTGACGTTGCCCGCCAGGTCCTTGACGATCACCTTGACGGTGTGGAAACCGTCGGTCAGGGGTGCATCCGGCCGGAACAGGACCGTGTCGGAACTGCTGGGGATCTTCTCAGCCATGCTGAAGCCGTCCACGGTCACGACCAGGCTGTCAAAGCGGAGACCTGCGCCGACGTCAGCCATGCTGAAGCCCACTTGCGGGCGGGCCTCACCGAGCAGACTGCCAGGCTCTGGGGTCAGGCCAGAGACGATGGGCGCTTGCGTGTCGATCTTGACGAAGTGGGTGAACGGTCCGCCCACGTTCCCGGCTGCGTCTCGGACGATGATACTGAGCGCATGTGGCTGATCATCGGCGAGGTTGCTTGGGGGCGTGACGCGGAGCTTGGTTCCCTCAGGGTTCTGTTGGGGGTGTTGCGGGAAGCTGGTGACCTTGGAGGTCACATCGACGCCGTCGATCTTGGCTTCGATGATCTCGATGCCGGGCTCGTAGAACTGTGCCGTCATCTGCGGGCGAGCGGTGGCTTGCCATCCGCCAGCCGAGGGCGAGAACTTGGGGGCGCGGATCGACGTGTCGACGTTGATGACCCATTGCTCGAAGGCGAAGTTGCCTGCCCGATCCCATGCTTCGACGCGGACGGTATGCTGGCCTTCGGCCAGGACCACGGGCACGCCGGCGCCGGGGTCTGCGTCGGCGAGGTCCATGACGAAGCCGGTGACGCGACCATCACTCCAGGTGTACTGCAGGAACGGGTAGCCTTTGGTCATGTCATCGATCCAGACACCGGTAGCGAGGGGGTCGATGCCGGTGAACGCATCCGATAGGGTGACTTCGAAGCGGGGCTGGTTCGTGCGGACCGTCACAAGGTGCTGCGGGTGGTCATCGTCGTAGGGCGCCTCGACCTTCAGCTCGGGAGCCATGCGGTCGAGGGTCAGGACGCCATCGCTTTGGTCGGTGTAGATGCGGCCAGCGTCGTCTTCAGCGTGGATGCGGAAGCGGTAGACCGAATCAGGCATCTCCGCAGGTCCTGGCAGTTGCACGTTGTTGAGTTGCTGGTAGCTGTTGGCTGGGACCGCGTTCTGACGGATTTCGCCAAGGGATTTCCAGGCACCCACCGCTTGACCGGGGCGCTCTTCGCGGTACTCGATGCGTGCTTCCAGGTCAGGCTCATCGGAGGACGGGTAGTCGGTGATGTACGCGAAGGGCAGGAAGCCATTGCTGAATTCGCCGCCATTGCTCATGCGCCAGACCACGATGGCTTGGTCGTCCCGGGGGACTTCCAGCAGGAGCGAGCCGCGAGCTTGGTAGAAGCCGCCGACGTCGGGCCATTGGGATGCGCCGGGACTGTGGCCGACCCATGCGGGGCCATCTGGATCAAGGGCGATGTCGGAGGCCGTGGCACCGGGTTCAATGCTGCGGGCAGGCCGTTCGCGGCCTTGCACGTCGATGCTGGACCAGTTCTGGTCGCCCGTTGCGGGTTGCAGGGTGTTGCGGTCCAGTTTGATCATCCAGGCAGTGGATGGGCCGACGTTGGGGAACGCGCTGGTGTCGTTCTCGCGCGTGACGGCGTAGACATAATTGTCATCCATGGCGACGCCGGTGATGCCGGTGCCTGGACCAAGCTCGGTCAGGTTGGCGTCGTCGAAGTCGGGTTCAACGAGGTCGTCATCTTTGTAGGTGAATACCTCTGGAATCTGGACTCCGCTGTATTCGTAGCCATCGGCCCAAAACGGCGCCGGCCCATATGGGAAGTCATGGAGCACGGTGAGGTAACCGCTAGAACCACTGGCTTCTCCACCAAGGACCACATCGAGGCCGTCGTTGGCTTCGTCGTGGGCTACGTTGATCTCACGGATGCCGGGGCGAGCCACGGGCGTGTCTTCGATTTGGTCCGTCAGGGGTAGCAGGAGCTCAATCGCCTGTAGATCATTGGTGGTGCCCCAGATGATGGTGTTGTTGGTGCTCGTGGCGAGCATGTGGTGGCAGTTGAACTGCTTGTCAGCACCACCCCAGTTGCGGGCCGCGAAGAAGGTTCCTCCGTAGGCGCCGATGGTGTGGATGCGACTCTCCCGGCTGCAACCATAGGGTTCGGTGTCCTTGGTCTTCGTGGGGCGAGGGACCTTCGAGACGTCCTCGAACTCAGGCTTGTACGCGAGTGGATTCAGGGTGCCTCCCTCTAGCGCGGGTTGGCCATCGCCGCGGTCGACCTTGAAGATGTAGCCAGCGGCCGTACCGACGTAGAGCCAAGGCTCGGTGTCCGTGGGGTCGATGGCAAGACCGTAGGCATCAATGGCGGGGCCGCTTGGGGACGGAGCCACATAGCCAGCCGCGTCTGCAAGCATGCCGGGGTCCAGGAACCAAAGCAGTTTGCCCGTGTCCTTGTCGAGGGCGACCACCGGTTGACTAAGGCCATCTTGCTCTTGGATGAGGCTGACGTAGACCGCGTCATCGTCAGCGACCATGTCGAATCCGTGCGCGGTGGTGCCGGCCCATTGTTGTCCAATGGCGCCAGTTTCGAACGCGGGCTCTTGCGTGAAGCGCCAGGCCCATTGCAGGGCACCGTCGACTTCGTCTCGGGCTTCCACGCGACCTTCCCAGTGGACCGTGAAGATCCAGTCACGGACGGGGTCAGCATGGATGGATTCGATGGCGTCCTCGATGCTGTCACCGGGGACGTGGATGGCCAGTTCGCCGTGGGCGACGCTCGCGACAGCAAGCAAGGCGATGACGGCAATGGAGAAGCCAAGAAGCTTCATTGGGACGACCTCCGCCGAGCGATCCACATGGCAGCGCCAAGGACACCGCCAAGGGGTGCAAGTGCCAGGCCAGGACTCTCTTTGCCGTCAGCCTGTTGCAGTCCTTCGACGCCGTTGTCGGAGCCGGGAGCCAATTGTACGGTGTAGGTGCGGCTGTTCATCTCAAACCCTTGGGAATCGCGGAAGTGGTATCGGAGTAGGTAGTCGCCAGCCTCCAGGTCTTCGAGGTCGACGGACGTCATGAAGAGACGGCCATAGGAATCCAAGCGGAACTCGTGGACTTCGCCATCGGCTCCTCGGAGGCTCACGAACGCCGTGCCGCCCTCAAGGGGTAGATCATCGGCGGGCGTGGCCCGGAACAGGTTCGCCTGGCCAGGGACCAAGGTGTTCTCGAACTCGGGCGTCGGGAACGGATCTCCACGCACAATCGTGCTGACCACGTTGCTCGGAGACGGCTGCACATTGCCGGCCTTGTCCACGGCGAAAACGCGGTAGCGCAGTTCGGTGAACGAACCATCCAGCACTTCTTCGACGACACTGGTGGTCATGTGGCGGGGGAAACGGACCTGCCATGGGCCTTCGCCAAGTTGGCGCTCGACGCGGTAGAACGCGATGCCGGATCCGCCGACCGCGTCGTCCCGGGGCGTGTTGTCCCAGGACAGTTCGAAGCTGGCACCGACGAAGGCGGGCAGTTCCTTGATGCTGGTCTGCGGCGGGTTGTTGTCGAGGAGGATGCTCGCCTCACCCCGACCCACAAGACCACCTTGGTCGTCGGCCACGACGATGATGTTGGCGGAGCGGGTGCGTTCATCGCTGACCTGGACGGTCAATTCGTAGACCCCGGGTTGGCCAGGGACCGGTGTGGGGGACAGGAAAGCGGGGGCGCTCGTGGAGAGGGCACGTACATCCATGCGCACAGCGCGAATCTGGGATTCATCTTCGATGGTGGCACGGACGACGAGGGTGTCGCCGGCCTTGACGGCGGTCTGGTCTGGGGGCAGATCCAGTTCGACGTTGACCACTGGGGGCGTGACGTCGACAGTGAAGCTCCAGGAGTCACTGACGATGTTGCCGGCCACATCCATGGCGGTCACGGTGATGGTGTGCTTGCCGCCTTGCAAGGGGGCCTTTGGGGTGTACTCGTAGAGGCTGGCGGAGTTCTCCAGGTCCCGAGTGACGTCCCGGCCATCGATGAAGACGTTGACCGTCTTTTCGGAGAGGCCGGATCCGGCGTCCTGCAAAGTGAAGCGGAAGTCGGGGCGATCTTCGGTGACAAGGGCATTGGCGGCAGGCAAGCGGTTTGCGACCTGGGGTGCGACAGCATCGACCCTGAAGCGGGCCTTGTAGGGGCCGCCCTCGTTGCCCACTTCATCTTCGACCGCGAAGGTCACGGTGTAGAGTTTGCCGGGTTGCAGATCGACATTGGGCCGGTACATGAGGCGGGTGCCGAGGCCGCCTTGGGGTGCGATGATGTCGACGTCATCGGTGACGTCCTGGCCTTCGAAGACCACGGTCGTGGGCTGCACGGCCTCAAAGAACTGGGCGCTGAGGATGGGGCGCACTTCCCGGACGAAGGTGTCCGTGGAGGGGGACAGCACGGGAGCCTTGACCTTGGAGTCGAGTTTCAGTTGCCAGGTCTTCACGGCTTCGTTGCCGGAGCGGTCGGGGATGACGAGTTCGATGTTATTGACCCCTTCACGGAGACCAAGGAAGCTGAGTTCACTGTCGCCGAGGTCCACACGGATACCGTTCTCGTCGAAGAATTTGTCAAGCAAAGGTCCGACGGAGCGGTCGTTGATGGTCAGCGTGATCTTGCCGACGTCGACCAGGGACAGGTCGTCCCGGTACGTGGCAGAGATGACCGGGCGGCGGTCGGTGAGGAGACTGCCGGCCAGGGGTTGCAGATCACTGACGACGGGCTCTTGGTAATCGGCCAGGAAGCCGAATTCAGCGAAGTCCGTGGCGGTTCGACCCAGTTCGTCTTCTACGACGACCCGCAGGACGTAGTCCCGTCCGGCGGGGATGTTGGAGATGTCGATGTTCTTGAACAACGCCACCTGGTTGGGGAAGAACGGTTCGCTCAGTCTGGCATCGTCGAAGTCGCTGGTGTAGAGCGTCAGGGGCGTGTAGCAACTGTCGCCATTGGCGCAGCGACCACCGTCGGGGGCGATGGAGAACGTCGCCGTGAGCATGCCCAAGTAGTCGGTGGGCAGGTGGGCGCGGACAGCGAGATCCAGTTTGCCGTTGGAGAGTTCATTCGCAGAGGGCGAGACGAGCACCGCGACAGGCGCCATGGTCTTGGGCAACTCAGCCGCCAGGCCAGCCCGGTGGCCGAGGCCCGTGAAGGAGCAGGAGTATCCCACGAGGACAGCGTCGTCGAGGACGTCGATGTCTCGGACGTAGCCGTGACCGAGGTTGCGCTTGGCACCCCAGTCAGAGAGGGTGAGGTCTGCCTTGTTCAGCTTGACGGCGTAACCGCTGCCTGCATCAGGGTGAATGCCGGTGCCGATGTACACATGGGTCGCGTCCCCATCAACGCTCAGGAAATGAGTGACGACCGCGGGGTCTTCTGCCTCGGCCCAGTTCATGTCTCCGATCTCAAGATGGTTTTTGCCACTGTACGCGATCTGGTGCAAATCCAGACCGGGATCGGCCATGTTGGCCACCCCCACGAAGCCCATCCAGCTGGCTCCGGCCACGAAGACCTGGCCCGTCGCGTCATCGGCCCAGAGGCCGAACACGGCGTAGTTGAGATTCTCGCCGCCACGAGTGAGTTCCACTTCGGCGCCTGCCATGCTGTCCGTGTTGAGGCGGATGATGGAGTTGTTGCGGTACCAGGGAAGGACCTCGACGTCGGTGACATTGCTCCAATTGCGTGCGGCGTAGAGTTCGCCATCGGCGGTGAGCGCCATGGCCCAGATGCCGTTGGAATCGACGGTGTCCCAGTTGCCCGGGGTGTAGATGGCGTCTTGGCCGTCGATCTTCGGGACGCTGCCGTCGAGTTTGTTGAGTTTGATGACCTGGCCTCCGTCCTTGCCGATGTACACGTGGGTCTCATCTTGCACGATGCGGAACGGATCGAGCGCCTTGGTGAGGTCGTTCTTGCTGGTGGTGGCACGCCAGAGTTCGGTGCCCGTGTCCCTGTCGATGGCGATGACGGGGTCTTCGACACCATTGGTGATGTCCGTGTAGACGACGTAGACACGGTCCTCGTCGACGACAAGGTCACGAGCGCCGGCTTGGGGCTCGTAAGCGGTGGGGTAGGTCCAGAGGGTGCGACCATTGACGCGGTCGACCGCGTTGACGTACCCATCGGCACGGCCCACGAACATCATGTCGTCGTCGCCGGCGATGCTGTCGACCTGGGCTTCGGGGCAGTCGCCGATGGACTGGTAGCCTTGGGGAGCCCCTTGGATTCCGGAAGCAAGCAGGGTTACGAGCAGGGCTGCCAGTGGCAGAGCCCAGGTCAGTTTCATGATTGGATCTCCGAACGGATGGACACCCTGTCCAGGTCCGTGATGTCGCTGGCATCTTCCTCTTCGTCCTCGCTTTCGCGCACCCCTTGGATGCCGTCGTACAGGACGCGGATCGAGAAGGCGAGCAACAGCAAGAGGCCGGTGAAGGTGATGATACCCAGGGCGGTGCGGTTCTCGAGGCCATCGGCGACCCGTTCACTGAACGTGCCGGCCAGGCCGGGGACGGCGTATTGTACCCATCCGGCGAGCGCGATGAGGTACACGCCCGCCAAGACGACGCTGCCGATGAGGTAGCGGGCCAGGAAGCGGGCGGCTTGGCGGGATTCTCCGCCTTCCAGCCCTTGCGTCGATTCCACGATCAATCGGAAGCGAGGCAAGGCGGTCTGGTATTCGATGAAGAGGAACACGGCCATGGCGAAGCCCAAGAGAGGCAACAGGTCGCCTTCCAGGATGCCGGAGCCGACGAGTCCCTTGGCGCCGGTGCCCAGCGGCACGATGGCGCCGCCGGCAACGTAGGCCCAGGGCATCTGGCGGCGCCAGAGTCCGACACCGGCCAGGATCAGGGACACGGCCATGAGGGCCATGACCAGCCAATCGGGGGCGGTGTTGCCGTACATGACCATCGCTTCGCTGCCCGGGCGCCACGGGTTGAGGCGCACGACGGCAAGGGCGACGGCGGCGATCCAGGAAAGGAGCGCCAGAATGGGGATGACCTTGAGGACCATGCCCCCGCGGACTGTGTCGCTCATTCTGTCGCCAGCCCCCTGAGGAAGGCAAGTTCGAGCCGTTCTTCCGGTTGCCACAGGATGACCCGGACGCCGAGGCCGCGCACGCGCTTGACCTCGATCTGGTGCTTGAGGCGGCGCAGGCGGTATTCCCGGTCGCGCAGCGGATTGTCTTCGGCGGCTTTGAGGAACTCAGGGCCGGACGGGACGAACACCATGATCTTCATGTCGTGGGCCAGTAGGATGCTGAGTGCTTCGAACACCGTGGGGTCGTCTTCGAGACTAGAGAAGACGATGACCGGCGAGCGCTTGCTCAGCGTCGGGAGCAGTTCGTGGACCACTTCCACCATGGGCAGGTTGCCACTGGGTTCCAGGCTGCTCAGGCGGGCCAGGACCTTGTAGAACTGGCGTTCGCCACTGTCAGGCTGGATGGTGTGGACTTGGGAGCCGTAGCTGACGAAGCGGATGGTGCTGCGTTCACCCACGAGTTCTTCCACCATGGTGGCGGCGCCCCGGCAACTGTACAGAAGCGGGTTGCCGGCGAGGGTGCCGGAGCCTTGGATGGCGCGACCGTCCACGATGATCGTGGCAATGGCCACCGTCTCATGCTGCCATTGGTTGACGATGAGGTGACCGGCACGGGCCGAAGCCTTCCAGTTCACATCACGCATCGGGTCGGCACTGGTGTACTGACGTAGAGCATAGAAGTCACTGCCAATACCGGGACTACGAACAGAGTAGATACCGGTCAGGATCTTGGGCGTCAATGACTTGACGCGGGCTTCCTTGATCATCTCGCTGCGGGGCAGGACCGTGACGCCGGCGATGCTCTGAGGGACCTCGTGGATGTTGAAGAACAACTCATAGAGGTCCGTCTTGCGCACTTCCGTCGGGCCAAGGCCGTAGACACCACGGATGGGCGTGTGCAACTCGTAGGTGAGTTTGTCTTCGCGTCCGCGGGGCAGGTTGACGATGCGGTAGTTGGATCCGTTCTTGACGTCGAGGCGGGCATCGAGGCTGTCACGCACTTCGATGAAACCCGTCCCGATGCCGCGGCCCCGCAGACCAGTGACGACCTGGACGTGGTCGTCTTCGCGGACGCGGTCCGCACTGGCCTGGCGATCGATATCGATGGCCACGCGGCGCTGCACGAGGTAAGCGACGACGACCGACGTGAGGAAGAACAACCCCAGGACGGCCAAGCCGAGACTACCCGTGACGAGCGCCAGCAACAGGCTAAGGATACCGCTGATGAGATGGGCCGCGGCCTTCTTGCTCCACATGGTCAGACAGTTGGCACTGGGGTGGCTTCAACGATCTCGCGCACGATGTCGATGGCTTGGATACCGCGGATCTTGGGCTCGGGCTTGAGGATCATACGGTGGTGTAGGGCGTGGGGGGCGACGCTCTTGACGTCATCGGGGATGACGTAGTCGCGACCTTCCAGCACAGCGTTGGCGCGGCTCAGCTTGAAGAGAGCCAAGGAACCACGGGGACTGCTGCCCACGTACACCTGGGGGTGCTCGCGGGTGCGCTGGATGATCTCGACGATGTACTGCAGGATCGCTTCGTCCGTATGCAGGTCTTCGACGACCTTCTGGATGGAGACGATCTCTTCGGGCGTCGTGACCGGTTCCGGTTGGGCGAAGTCGACCTTGTTGCGCATACGGCGCAGCAGGATCTCGAGTTCTTCGCCGCGGTTGGGGTAACCGACGCTGAGCTTCATGAGGAAACGGTCGTTCTGTGCTTCGGGCAGGGGGTAGGTACCTTCCTGCTCGACAGGGTTCTGGGTGGCCAGTACGACGTACGGCTTGTCCAGCTTGTGGGTCTGGCCTTCGACGGACACCTGACGTTCCTGCATGGTCTCCAGCAGAGCAGCCTGGGTCTTGGGCGGGGCACGGTTGATCTCATCAGCAAGCAAGAAGTTGCAGAAGACCGGGCCGGGGCGGAACTTGAACTCCACGTCCTTCTGGTCGAAGATGTAGGTACCCGTGATGTCGGAAGGCAGCAGGTCAGGCGTGAACTGGATACGCTTGTAAGCGCAACCGGACGCGTAACTGAACGTCATGGCCATCAGGGACTTTGCCAGTCCCGGGAAATCCTCGAACAGGACATTGCCACCGGCCATGATGTTCATCTGCACGAGCTCTAGCACTTCGCGCTTGCCCACGATGACCTTGTTGACCTCTTCAATGATCTTCTGGGATTGGGCTTGGGCCTTCTTGACACGCGCTTGCAGTTGCGGGTCATGGGAGCGGCGTTGGCGCTGGGCCGGAGGCGCTTGGCCAGGGGCGCGAGGGCGGGGTTGCTGGACAGTGCCAAGGTTCTGGCGGGGTTGTCCGGTAGGTGCACGTCCTTGGGTCGCGACTTGCTGCACCATACGCGCGGGCTGTTGCCCGGTCGGGCTGCGGTTGTTTCCTGGGTTCATTTGTCGTGCCATGGTGTTCACCTATGCTGGAAGGGGTTTGTTGGAGGAAGAAGGGGCGTTCGTGGGTTCAGGGATCTCGGGCTCATCGTCCTCGAGTTCCTCGCCGGGCTCCGGCATGTCGATGTGGAGTTCGCTGGCGATGTGTTTCATCAGCGTCTCCATGTCATCTCGATTGGTGCGTCCTTCGTTGGAGAGGGCAGACGCGACCAGCGGATCGGCGGCGGTGTCCATCGCCGCCTTCTTCTCGAGGATGCCTCGCAGGAGGGTCTCGTCGTCGGGGCGATGAGGGGGCGCGACGAAGCGCCCTGGGCTGAAGACGTGCTGCCACGGCTCGCGGCCCTTGAGTCTGGTGAGCACCGTGCCTGCCAGGGCAAGGAAACCCACAGTGAACAGGACCCCCGTGAACGGAATGGCCCGGAACAAGGATAGGAGGCTCTTCTGTGTGGCGTAGACCGGCACTTCGAAGCCTGTGGTGTCGCGGCGACTCTCGTCGAACAACACCAGGCCGCCTTCGGGCAGGGCCTCGTAGAGGAGTGCCTTGACGAAGTCGAAGTTGGATTGGCGGTCGATCATGTCGTTGTTGAGGAAACCACTGTCGCTGATGACGACGATGTGGCCCTCCCCGACATCTCGGCGCAAGCCGACGGCGAAGGGGCCCTGGGCATCGACGACGTCCACGTCGCCGTTGTTGTTCAGGTCAAGGAAACTGTCGCTTCCCGTCAGGATGATGACCTTGATGACGTCGGCGTCTTCCTCGTTGGGGGTCTCCAGAGCGGAGGGGCCGTTGGCGAGGACCGGGTAGGATTGTTCGTCGACGAACGCGACGACGCGCACGAAGCTCTGGTTGCGTTCGAACGCCTTGTCCCGCAGCGGACGCTTCAGGTAATGGATGCCGTAGTCTTCCGACACGGTGTCACCATAGCCGTAGTCGTCCAGCAGCAGCACTGTGCCGCCTTGTTTCATGAAGGCGTCGATGGCCTCCTTCTCAGGGGCATTGTAGGGCCGATCCATGCCGGCGATGACCAGCACCGAGCCGGCCGGATCCACGTCCTTCAGGACGAGGGGGGAGGATCCGACGTTGCGAGCGGAAAGACCGTCTTCAGCATCGACAAGCTTGCGCACCTCGC
>JBFGSX010000010.1:0-15076 GCA_041566495.1 Thermoplasmatota archaeon | reverse complement strand
GTGACTGAAGCCTTGGGCGCGGGAGGCACCGTTGGGACGGATGCCCAGTTCACCTGCCCGTTCGCGGTCGGCTAGGTAGCCGACGAGGACGCCATCGTTGAGGATGGGCTTGTCCTGGCCCGGGATGCCGTTGTCGTCGAACGGGAAGGATCCGAAGCCACCGTGGATGGTGGAGTCGTCGTGGATGGTGAGGCCCTCGATGCCCAAGCGGTCGCCCAAGCGACCCTTGAAGCAAGACTCGCCGGCAGCGACGAGGTCAGCCTCGCTGGCGTGACCGACGGCTTCGTGGGCGAAGACGCCTGCCAGTTCGGGGTCGATGATGACCGTGGTCCGACCCCCCTTGGCAGTCGGGGCGCCCAGTTGGTCGACAGCGGCCTTGGCGGCCTTCGTCGCCTTCTCGATGGGGTCCTCGATGGTGAACATCTCCCAGCCCCGGGTGCCGCCGACGCGACTGCTGCGACCGGCAAGGTCGGTGCCCCGCTTGGCCGTGAAGTGGACTTGGGCGACGCTGCGGGCCATGCTCCATTCGATCTGGGTGCCCTCCGAGTTCCAGAACTCCTTGCTGACGATGGAGTCGCTGTAGGACGTGGAGACGTTGTGGATCTCGTCGTACGCACGGACCGCCTTGTCCATGTCAGCCAAGAGGCTCTGCTTCTCGGCGATGTCCACGTCACGTGGGTGAATCTGAGGTTTCCAGTGGACGCGTGCCTTGACGGGGTCTGCGTCCGCGAGCTTCAATGGCTCCCGGAAACCCGAGGTCCCTTTGGCCAATTGCAGGGAAGCATCGAGGGCGTTGCGCCACGAAGCGGGGCTCAGGTCGTTGCTGCTGGCAAAGCCCCAAGTGCCGTCGACGAGGACGCGCAGAGCGAAACCGGATTCGGTGCCGCCGACGAGGTTGCGCAGCTCGCCGTCCTGCATCTGGATGCGCTGTTCGTCCGTCTGTTCGATGCGCACGTCGACGTAGGATGCTCCGGCCGACTCAGCGCGGCGAATGACGGTCTGGGGGTCCACAAGGCCAGCAGGCTTGGTCGTGGGGTTAGACGTTGTGCATGCTGACGACGGCGCCGTCTGGGCCGTCCTGGACCGAAAGGGTGTGGTCGAGCATCTCCCGCATCTCCTCGTGGTGGGTCACGAGGAAGACTTGGCTGTACAATGTGCCCAGTTCTTGCAGGGCTCCCAGCACGAGGCGGCGGCGCTCGTCGTCGAGGCTGCCGAAGACCTCGTCGAGGGCGAGGAAGCGGATCTCTGCACCGCTGCGCTCCAAAAGCAAACGGCTCACGGCGAGGCGGAGGGCCAAGTGCACAAGGTCTGCTTCGCCCCCGCTGAACCGGTCAAGGTGGTAGCGGACGCCGTCGTCCGTCACGTAGATGTCGTACTCGTCATCGAGGATGATCTCGGCGTAGCGGCCGTTGGTGAAGCGAGACATGAGGTGACTGGCTTCTGCCGCGACTGCGGGGCCGATACGGCCGACGAGGTGGTTACGGAAGCGCTCGAACAAACCGGCCCCTCGCCCACCTGCCAAAGCCTCGTAGAGTTGCAGTTGCTTGTTGGCGGTCTGCATGGATGCGCGCATCGCCTGGGCTTCTTGCAGACGCCTCTCTTCTTGTTCGCAGCGTGCCTTTGCCAGTGCCAGCGCCTGGTCTGCCTGGGTGCAGCGACGTTCTGCCTGGCGCTCTTGTTCCGTGGTGGACTTGAGGTGGGCCTCGGCGGCCACGAGGGCGGGTCCATCGTGCGGGATGGCCTGCAAGGCGACCTCTAGGTCTGCGAGGACCGCCTGTGCTTCCGCCATCTGCACTCCCAGGGTCTGCTCCTGTGCGTGGAGGACAGGGGCTTGCTTGGCCAAGGCCTGCAGGCCCAGCACCGTGGCATGGGCGCCCTTGGCCGCTTCAAGATCTGGCTTGATGGTTTCGGGGTCTGCGGCCGGGGCCTCTGCCAAGCCGGCCAGGTCCTCGCGGAGCATGGCGATCGCCCGTTCCGCCTCGTGCCGCCGGGCGACGGCCTGTTCATGGCGCTTCTGTGCTTCTACCGCCGCTGCTTCGGCTTCCCGGGCTGCCTGCAAGCGAAGGGCGAGTTCGTCACATGTTTGTTGTGCATGGATCGACGCCTGTTGACGTTGTTCGAGCTCCTGTTCGAGGTGCTCTGCCAAGCCCACCCCGTCCATGGGTCGGTCGCAGACCGGGCAAGGGGCATCACCTACAGAGGCGATGCGGCGTAGGCGGTCCTTGAGGGTGCGTGCCTGGGCCGTGGCCACGGCGAGGTCTTCCCTGCGCTGGCCATGCACGTGGCTGAGTTCCTTGACCTTGGCTTGGGCTTGGCTGAGCATGCCGTTGGGAGCCGGGGGCACGTCGGTCTCGGCCAGTTGCACCTCGAGGGCTGTGAGCCGTTGTTGGAGTTGTCCTCGGCGGGCCGCGTCTCGGGCAGCATGGACCGCAGCATCGTAGGCCGCCTGCAAGGCAGGAAGTCGGGCCGCAACGGGTCCGTGGCGAGCCATCTCATGGCCGGCTTGATCGGCTTCTTGCACGCGTTTTTGCAGGTCTTGCACCCGTTGGGTCAAGTGGGCGACGTCCTGGGCTGCTCGGGCCCGGCGGGCCTCTGCTTCGGTGAACCTACGTGCGTTCTCGGCATGCTGTGCATGGGCCTTCGTGGCCGCTTCGAGGGCCTGCCTGGCGCCGGCCCACCCTTGGGCGGCTTGTTTGGCCTCTGCCTCGGCGGCTTCGACGGCTTGCAGGGCTTCATTCACCCGCTCTTCCGCGTCCGCGAAGTTAGCAGTCTGTTCTTGCAGGGCGTGGACCCGGGCCTCACTGGTGCGGCGCAGGGTGCGGGCTTCGGCGATGGCCGCATCGAGGGCATCGATGCCGAGCATGCCGAGCACCATCTTCTTGCGGTCCCCTTTGGATTTGTCTGCCAGGCGAGAGAGGTCTTTCTGTTGGGCGAAGACCGTGGTGAAGAAGGTGTCCCGGTCGAGGCCAAGGCGCTGGGTGATCTCTGCGGTGACCGCCTCGAACGACCCCGCCTGTGGGGCCACGATGGTGTGGCCATCGACGATGAGCGTCGCGACGCCGGTCTGCTGCGTGCCGCGCAGTTCACGGATCACGGTCATGGCTTGCCCGGCCAGTTCTGCATCCAACTCGACGCGCAGCGGGTCCCCAGGGGGGGCCTGGTCGTTGCGGAGCAGTGCCTTGGACGTGCGGGTGGCCTGGGTGCCATACATGGCGAAGGCGACAGCCTCCAGCAGGCTGGTCTTGCCGCTGCCGTTGCGACCGACGATGGCGATGACGCCGTCGGGGAACTCCATCTCCACGTCCCGGTGGCGACGGTAGTTCTGGAGTCGCAGGCGCAGGATCTTCATTGTGCCTCCTTGAGCAATGTCTGGGCCACGTCCATCAGTTGCTGGCGGTCGAGGCCCTCGAGGGGTTGTTGGCCAGCGAAGGTGGCGAACTCGTCTTCGAGCCGTCCCAGTTCGATGCCGCCACGGACCGCGTGGTCCAGGTCGGCCCAGGAGATGGGGAGGTCCAGGTAGAGAGCGTGTTCACCGGCGCGCTTGATGGCCTTCTGGTCTAGGCCGCCCCGGAGGTTGTCGCTGACGTTCTGGATGCGCAGGCGTGCGATGGCGCCATCGGGGACCCGGCGCAGCGTCGTCGTGGCGGCTTCGAGGATCTGCGCGGCATCCATGGGCGTCGCATCAAGGGCGGGCAGGTCGATGTAGGTCCGTACGGGCAACGGACACGGTGTGACCAAGGGGGCTTCGCCAGTGGCGACCTGGACGTCCAGGTACACCTTGGCTTCGCCGGCTTCGCGGATGCTCACGCGGTCAGGGGCCCCACAGTACCAGGCGCGGGGGCTCACTTCAGTCGTGGAGTGGTAGTGGCCAAGGGCCACGTAGTCGAAGCGCTCGTCGAACCAAGCGGGGTCGATGCTCTGTTCGTTGAACTCGGCATGGTGGAACGCCTCGATGGTGTGCACTGCGCCGTGCAGCATGAGGATGTTCGGCCCAGGCCCCCGGGCGAGGCCTTGCACTTGCTCCCGGAACGTGTCCGCGTCGGAACATTGTGGCACAGCGTGGACCGTGGCACCAGCCAACTGGAGGGTCTCGGCGCGGCCTTTGTAGACGGCATGGACCCTTGGGAGGTGCTCAAAGAGCCGGAAGGCGCTGCCTGTCTGCCTGGTCTTGGGGTGTTCGTGGTTGCCGGCGATGAGGACCGTCTCGATGCCCGCTTGGCCCAGACGCAGCAGCCCTTCCATGGCCATGGCGAGGGCCCGGTTACTGGGGCGTACCCCGTCGAACAGGTCCCCACTATGGATGAACAGGTCCGGAGGGTCAGCCACGGCCGCATTGATGGTCGCGTTCCAGGTATCGTACAGGTCCTGCTCTCGCTGATTGAGTCCCGTTTCGGGGTCCCCTCGAGGGTACTGTTGGTGCCCCAGGTGGGTGTCAGAGGTGTGCAGCAGCCGGACCAATGGACGGTGCGAGGCCGGCGCCCCGTTTGGGGATGCCGGGTGGGGCAAGTGAAACCGTGGACGCTCGGTCCAAGGGCGTTGCTTTAGCCACCTGCGGCAGATGTCGCGGCCAGATGCCCATCGAGGCCGGGCCCCCGGCATACGCCACGTCCGCAGCGGACGTGCTGTCTCGCCTCGACGTTGACCCCACGCAAGGCCTAGATGCAGCAAGCTCCAAGGACCGCTTGCTGGCGGATGGCCCCAACGAACTCTCCAGGGAACGCCCGCCGGGCGCATTGCGCATCTTGGCCCGCCAATTCCGCAGCGTGCTCATCTGGATCTTGATCGCCGCCATCGGCCTGTCGGTCTTTCTCGGGGACCACATCGAGGCCGTGGCCATCGCCGCCATCACGCTGTTCACAGTCGTGCTCGGATTTGTGCAAGAACTCCGGGCGGAGCGGGCAATGGAGTCGCTGCACCAAATGACCGCCCCCCGGGCCAAGGTCCGGCGCGACGGCGGCATCACCACCGTGCCGGCCAGAGAAGTGGTGGCAGGAGACATCCTGCAATTGGCCCAGGGAGACGTGGTGGCCGCCGATGCGCGATTGATCGAGGCCAACGATGTGGAAGCGGACGAATCGTCGTTGACGGGGGAATCTGTCCCCAGCAGCAAGGACGCCGGCGCCGCCATCGGGGCCGACGCGGCCCTCGGCGACCGGTCCACCATGGTCTACGGCACCACCATCATCACCCGTGGCCGGGCCGTCGCAGTGGTGACCGCCACCGGGGACCGGACGGAAGTGGGCCACATCGGCCGCCTCATGGCGGGTGTGGAACGGCAACCGACACCCCTGGAACGGCAACTTGCCCGGCTTGGACGCTGGCTGCTCACGGCCGGAGGCATCGTGATCGCCCTGATCATCGGACTCGGCATCGCACGGGGCGAGCCATGGCCAGAGATGATCGTGTTCGGCGTCGCATTGGCCGTCGCAGCGGTGCCGGAGGCCCTGCCAGCCGTGGTCACCATCAGCCTGGCCATCGGAGCCCAACGCATGGCCAAGCGCCATGCCCTAATCCGGCGCCTGCCCACCGCGGAGACCCTCGGATCCACCACCATCATCTGCTCTGACAAGACGGGGACACTGACGACTGGCGAGATGACCGGGCACAGCATCATCTTACCTGATCGGACCATCGAAGTGGCCTCTCTGCCCGGTGATGATGCCGTCCACGGCATCCTCAGGGCGGCCGCCTTGTGCAATGACGCCGAGGCCACCGAAAGTGGTGCCCACGGGGACCCCACCGAGACTGCCCTTCTGCAGGTGGCGCAAAAAGGCGGCTTTGAACGACGGGCCCTGCAGGCGACCTGGCCACGGGTCGGCGAGGAGCCCTTCTCGTCGGAGACGCAGCGCATGGTCACCACTCACGAACGGGACGGCCGACGCATCGCCTATGCAAAGGGGTCTTCCCGGGCCATACTGGACATGTGCCAGGCCGACGACGGACTGAGAGAACGGGCAGGGCAACAGATGCAGGAGGCCGCGGAACGGGGGATGCGCGTCCTGGCGTTCGCCACGGACGAGGGAGACGGCTTCACGTGGCTTGGCCTGGTGGCGCTCCGCGACCCACCCAGGGACGAAGCAAAACATGCGGTCCAGACGTGCATCGAGGCCGGCATCAAGCCGATCCTGATCACAGGCGACCACCCGGCGACGGCCAAGGCCATCGCCGCGGAACTGGGGTTCCCAGACACGACCGTCGCCACGGGCCCGGAGGTCCAGGCCATGGCCGAAGCAGACCTTCATCGGACGGTCCATGATGCGGGCGTCTATGCCCGGGTGAGCCCCGAACACAAGCTACGCATCGTGCAGGCATTGCAGGCCGATGGACAGATCGTCGCCATGACCGGGGACGGCGTCAACGATGCACCGGCTCTCAGGCAGGCGGACATCGGCGTGGCCATGGGCATCACCGGGACCGACGTCGCCAAGGAAGCGGCGGCCATGACCCTGGCGGATGACAACTTCTCCACCATCGTGGCAGCCGTGGAGGAAGGCAGGGGCATCTTCGAGAACATCCGCAAGTACCTGATCTATCTCCTGTCCACTAATTTCGGCGAGATCGTCCTCATCGCCGCGGCGATGTTGTTCGGTTTGCCGTTGCCGTTGACCGCGGTCATGGTGCTGTACGTGAACCTCGCCTCGGACGGACTCCCTGCCTTGGCATTGGCCGTCGATCCCCACGACCCGGACCTGATGCGGCGACCTCCCCGTCGACCCGGCGGGGGTATCCTTGATGCACCCGTGATCACGCTCATGGTCATCGGCGGATTATGGACCGCGGCAGCGACCATCTCGGTCTTTGTCTTGGCAGGGGCCACCACGTCCGCCCGGACGCCCGCCCTCGCGACCTTGGTCATGCTGCAGTTCGTGATGGGGTTCAGCTTCCGGACCGAACGCCGTGGCGTGTGGCAGAAGCCGTTCGCCAACAAGTGGTACAACTTGGCCATCCTTTGGGAGGTGACGCTGCTCGGTCTTCTGATCTACGTGCCGGCACTGAATCGTCTGTTCGGTACCGTGCCCATGGCAGCCAACGACTGGCTCCCCGTGATGGTGGCCGTGTTCACAGTGGTCCCGGTCCTGGAATTCGTGAAATGGCTGGGCCGGCGTTGACCCTCGGCCCGACCCTCGCCAGTCTCTCAGGCCCCGTCGGAGTCCGTTAGTAGAACCCGTCGTCGACGGCCACCGGGGCGGCGGCTTGCACAGGCTTGACCTCTTGGATGCGGCGCTCGTACAAGTGCGCCATCAGCGGCAACGCGAACGGCGCTCCCGGTGTGGTGACCAAGGCTTCCCCGGGCTCCAGCATCTGGATCTCTTTGACCAATTGGCTCAGGTCTTGCCGGGCCCCGCCTTTCACCCGGTCGCGGTCCGTCGGGTCGGCGAGGCCGAGGATGAAGAGGGTGTTGAACTGGCTCAACAGTTCGTCGCTGATGAGCCGGGGTTGTTGGGTCACGGCGCCGAGGCCGACCTTGAACTTGCGACCTTCGCGGGCGATCTGGGAGAACACATTGGTGTCTCCTGCGCGGGCATTGAGGACACGTTGGGCCTCCTCCAGGATGACGCACGCCGGAGGCAAGGCGCGGAACGTCACAGGGTCACGGTAGGCTTGTTGGTTGCGCCGCAGGAGCTTGCGGGCCAAGGTCGCACTGACCAACAATTCCTCCTGAGGGTCGAGGCTGCTGGTGTCCACCAAGACGACCCGACCTGCGGCCAGGTGGTCGAGGATCTGTTGCGTGGTGGATTGGGCGGTGCCATCTCCATGGACGCTGGGTTGGCGCAGGATGTTCTCACAGCGCCGCTGCAGGACGTTCCAGGTTCCTCGGTGGAACTTCTCTCCGAACAGACGGAACAGATCTTCTGGATCGTTGTGGGCGACCTCGATGAGCCAGCGGTCTTGCCAGCGTTGGCGAGCCGCCCATAGGGCCTCTTGTTGGGCGTCGCTGACCTGGTAGACGCTGCGGAAGTCCCCTACTTCCACTTCGTTGGCGGCGATGGCCAGGGTGTGGACCTGGCCCTCGAAGCCCAGCAGCGGGCGACTGGCATAGACCACCAGGCGGTCGCTGCGGGGGTGGTGGAGCAAGCCTCGGTGGCGTGTGCCGTCTGGGTGGACGCCACTGCCGCCATCGGCGTATTCGCCATGGGGATCAAGGACCAAGAGGCCCACTTGACCCGACTCGAGGCAACTGCCTGCGATGACCTTCAGCATGTTCGACTTGCCCATGCCCGTGGTGGCGAAGATGCCCACATGCTGGCTCAGGGCGCGGGGGTCGAGTCCAAGGCGGTCTTCTAGGGCCTCGTCGCCGCTGCGCAGGAAGCCCAGTTCCAGGTCGTCCTTGCGGGGTTGGATGAAGTGGAAGTCCCCAGCGACCGGACGGCGCATGGCCGAGAAGTGGGGAGGCAGGGTCTTGGGTTTACGGAATCGACCATCCTTCTGCAAGAAGCCCAAGGGGGCTGCGGTGGCGGTCTTGTAGAGACGCTCTTCGCGGTCGTACAAGACAGTGTCTTCGGCGTGGTGCATGAGGGCGCCCGCGGTGCGTTCGGCCCAGCCCAGATCGCCGTCCTCGGCGCCGTATTCCAGGTCTGTCACACGCACGTAGAAGGGCGCATGACCCGAGGCGTCGGCGATCAGGATCTCCCCCAAGGCCACCGGTTCGTCGGGGCCGACGCGGAAACGGAGTTCCCCGACGCTGCGCCCAGTGATGTGTCCGACGATCTCTGCCACGACCCTGCGGAGGCCCGGCGGGCTGTTGAGTGCTTCGGGGAGGGCCGTGAACCCACCCCGTCGGATTCATGGACTAGTTCTCAATCCAACACGCATGTCCGAGCTTGAAGCCGTCCTCCGCCACCTCGATACGCACTTCGATGATCACTTGGAGGACCTGCAAGCGTTCGTGCAGATCCCCAGCGTAGGCGCCCAACCGGACCACGATGAAGATGTCAAGGCCGCGGCAGCGTGGCTGGCCAAGCGCATGGAGGCGGCAGGCATCGAGAACGTGGACATCGTCGAGACCGACGGCCACCCGGTGGTCTTGGGCGACTGGTTGCACGCTCCCGGGGCGCCGACGCTGTTGGTCTATGGGCACTATGATGTGCAGCCGGCGGACCTGGACGACGGCTGGGTGCGCCCGCCGTTCGCCGCCGAGATCGCGGAAGGGCGCATCTGGGGGCGAGGCACCACCGACGACAAGGGCCAGATGTTCTGCCACGTGCTCGCCGCGGAGGCTTGGCTGAAGGCCCACGGCAAGATGCCTCTCAATGTCAAGTTCGTCTTCGAAGGGGAAGAAGAGACCGGCTCCACCAACTTCCCCATGCTCATCGAGAAGATGGCCGACCGCCTGAAAGCCGACGTCCTGGTGGTCAGCGATTCCCCCATGCGGTCGGAAGGCCACCCGGCCATCACGTACAGCCTGCGGGGCCTGTGCAGCCTCGAGGTCGATGTGGAAGGCCCCAGTGATGACCTGCACAGCGGCTCCTTCGGGGGCGCCCTGTGGAATCCTATCGAGGCCCTCTCCCACATGCTCGCCTCCTGCAAGGACAGCCATACCGGCAAGATCCTCGTCCCGGGCTTCTACGACAATGTCGTCGAGCCGGATGCCGACGAGCGGGCCACCTTGGCCCGGGACGGAGAGAGCCCCGAGGAGATCATGGCCGCCGCAGGCGTCGATGCTCTGTGGGGCGAGGAAGGCTGGGCGCCTGCGGAGCGCACCGGCCTGCGACCCACCTTCGAACTCAACGGCATCTGGGGCGGCTACACCGGGGAAGGGGGCAAGACCATCATTCCTCGCAGCGCCCATGCCAAGATCAGTTGCCGTCTGGTGGCGGGACAAGATCCCGAAGATGTCGTGGCCAAGGTGGAAGCCCACCTGCGGGCGGTCGCCAAGCCAGGCACCCGCTTGACCGTCAGGACGTTCGGGGAGGGTCGCGCCGTCCGCAGCCCCCCGGACCATCCCTTGGTCCGCGCGGTCGGCCGGGCGTACGAGGCCGCCTTCGGCAACCCAGCGGTCTCGATCCCCGAAGGAGGCAGCATCCCCGCCGTGGCCTTCATGCAGCACCGCCTCGGTGCCTTGCCCGTCATGGCCGGTTTCGGTCACCGGGACGAACGGATGCACGGCATCGGCGAATCATTCCGCCTCTCCAGTTTCCAGAAAGGCCGGGAGGCCTCTGCTCGGATGATGCAGGAACTCACCCAGTGAATCACTGAACGATGCGGGCGGTCGCTTTGCGCACCGCGTAGGCACACACCGCCACGGAGACGATGCCCAAGTACAGGATGTGGAAGGGCACCAGGCTTGTCATCTCACCATGGGCAGCAGCACGGGTCAGTCCCACCGCGTTGGTCAGGGGCAACGTCAAGGCGAACCATTGCGCCCACTGCGGCAGTTGGGTGATGGGGAAGAACGTCCCTGCGAACAGGAACTGCGGCGTGATGAACAGGAAGAACGAGTAACTGAAGTGGTCGATGACGCGGATGCGGGCGGTGACGAACAAGCCGATGCCTGCAAACAGCATGCCGACGACGAACGCGATGGCCGGGATGACGAGGGCCGTGGGGAACGACAACAGGCCGAAGAGGCCCACGACGACGCACATCAAGGTGGCATTGATGGTGGCCCGGAACGATGCCCACAGCACTTCACCCCACAGAACATCTCCAGGGGACAGGGGCGTCGCTAGGACCGCTTCCCAGGTCCTTTGGAACACCATGCGGACGTAGCTGCTGTACGTGGTCTCCATGAACGCGGTCTGCATCATGGTGATGGCGATGATACCTGGCGCGATGAACTCCACGTAACTATGGCCTGCGATCTCTTCGATGAGTGCCCCCAAGCCGTAGCCCAATGCCAGCAGATACAGGAACGGTTCTGCCAGGGGTGGCAAGGCGTTGACCTTCCAGGTCTTGCGGTAGACCTCGAAGTTGCGTCCCGTCATGGCGCGGATGCCGGTCCAGGTCACGTCCACGGTTGGCCACCCAGGGGCACGGGTTTGAGGTTGCTGGGTCGTGCAAGCATCCTCGCAGGGGGAGGGTCAAGGCCGAACCTGGGCCTCAGGGACTTTGGCCTTGGAAACAAAGCCTGAAAGGCGCCTTGGGCCAAGGAGAGGGTATGCTCGCGAGATTCACTCGCTGCCCGGAGTGTGACAGCGACCAAGTCGAGCAGGACATCGTCGGTGGGATGGTGCCGATCTCCCGGTGCAGCATGTGTGGCTGCGTCTCTGAGGTCATGTCTGGAGTGGACGACGAAGAGTTCGCCCACGTCCCGGCCTAGTCCCGCAACGCGCGCCCTGTGATGCGTAGGAACACGTCTTCCAGCGAAGCCCTTCGAAGGACAGACTCCGAGACAGGGTGCTTGGCCAGGATGCGCGCCTGCAATTCCCCCAGGTCGTCACCGTACGCGATGATGCGATCTCCTAGGCGTTCATGAGGCAAATCACCCAGATCGCTGGCGATGGCCTGCAGCAGTGCCGTCGATGCATCCACGTCGATGGCGCCGCCTCGCTCCTCCACGACGAATTCGACCGCTTCTGAGCCGCAATGCTTGGCGATGAGGTCCCGGGGCTTGCCTCCCTCATGCACCCGCCCTTGGTCCATGATGACCAAGTGGTCACAGAGCATTTCCGCCTCGTCCATGTAGTGGGTGGTCAGAAGGATGGTCTTGCCTTCTCGGCGCAGGCGTCGGATGGTGTCCCAGAGTGCGTGTCGGGCCTGTGGATCGAGACCCGTGGTGGGTTCATCCAGGACGAGGAGGTCCGGGTCGTTGACCAAAGCGCGGGCGACGACCAGGCGGCGCTTCATCCCGCCACTCAGAGTATCGATGCGGGCGTCGGCTTTATCGCTGAGGTTGAGGAACGAGAGCAGCTCATCGGCGCGCTTCTGGGCTTGTGCGGCGGGGATGCCGAAGAACCTGGAGTAGATGATGAGGTTGTCGCGCACCGAGAAATCGGGATCCAGGTTGTCCTCTTGGGGCACGACCCCCAGGCGCCCCTTGACGGAACGTGGGTCGGTGAGGACATCCATGCCGAGCACCGACAAGCTGCCGCCGCTGACCGGGCTGACCCCTTGGATCATGCGGATCGCGGTGGTCTTGCCGGCACCATTGGGCCCAAGCAGACCATAGCAGATGCCTCGAGGGATGTCAAGGTCGATGCCTTGGACGGCGGTGAATTCGCCGAAGTGCTTCGTCAGTCCCCTGGCCTCGACCGCGTTCACTCGGGGGCGACCTGTCGCCACCCGGATAGCGCTGTCGGGTCAGGCCACTTGGCGGACGCGGCCAGTGTCGTTGTCATACACGAGGCCGGCGATCTCGAGCGACTTGGGCATGAAAGGGTGCTGGCGAAGCAATTCCACGCTGTTCTGGACATGCTTTTCCACGTCGTCGATGCCACCCAGCCAGTGCTGGAAATCAGGCTTCATGACGCTGTGGAGATCCGTGTCCGTGTGCTTGGCGATGCTGTGTGCGATCGGAAAGTCGCCATGGCCTACGCCGAGCATACCGCACTTGGTGTGGCCCATGACGACGATGCGTTCGACCTGTAGGGCGTGGACGCCGACGATGAGGCTGCGCAGCGCACCGTCATCGATGCGGTTGCCCGCATTCCGGATGATCTTTGCATCGCCGTGCTGAAGTCCAAGCACCGTCTCTACGGCGTGTCGCGTGTCCATGCACGCCACGACCGCCAGCCGCTTGGCCGGCACGCCGGGCATCTCGGCCTCAGCAGGGTCCCAGCCGTCAGCGACGAAGCGCTCGTTGCCCGCAATCAGTTCGTCCACAATGGCCATGGGCGTTGCAGGACGGGGCTGCTTTTTACGTCACCGAGACGCGGCAGGATTACATCGAGCCCAGCGGGTCCGTGTACGTGGTGTCACCCATTGGCTCGGTCGACCCTTCCCCGACGGTCAAGATCCGGGCCGGCCGGCCAGGGGACCTGGGCTGGGCGTTCATGCGCCAGGCCGAGATCTATACAGCCCACGGCTACGACCCCGTCTTCGAGACCTACGTCGCCAAGGGCCTGGCACCCTTCTTGGAAGGTTTCGACCCGGGCCTCGATGGCCTATGGATCGCTGAACTGGACGGGCGGCGGGTTGGCTGCATCGCCATCCAGCACACCGCCCGTGAGGCGCAGTTGCGATGGTACTTCGTCGACGAGGCCTCCCGGGGCCGAGGCATCGGGAAGCGCCTGTTGGACACGGCCCTCGGGTTCTGCCGGGACGCTGGCTACAACGGGGTCCACTTGTGGACCATGAGCGACCTCGCTGCGGCCCGGCGGCAATACGAAAAAGCCGGGTTCCGGCTCATCACCGAGACGGATGCCCCCTGGCTGGCGACGGAACGCCAACAGCAATGGGCGTTGGACTTGCCCTAGGCCCGAGGCGCGTTGCGGTCCAAGACCGCGTGGAAATCATCCAACACAGACGCCGCCGCGCCGAGGTGATTGCGCACGTGTTCGGCCAGGCGCCTGGCTTCTGCCTTGCTGATGGCGACATTGTTGTGGGCCTTGGCCAGAGGGTATGGGTAGCCGCGATAGACGGCGTCCCTGGACCAGTGGGCAAGCCATGGTAGGGTCGTGGTCTCGGCGTCGATGCGGAAGGCGTGCTTGGCGGCCGGGTGCAACCGCGCCGCGACGGCTGTGTGGGCCGGCAATGGGCTCCACCAGCACGCACTGGGGCCTTGTGCAGCCAGGGCGGGTAGCAGTGGCGTGCCGTCATGGCTGAGGGCGCTTCGTTTGCTGACCCCGGCCAAGTGGACGCCACTGGCGGTGGCGCGGTCCAGGACCCGGTCCGCGACGGCTTGCGCGGTGTCCGGCAACTGGGCCAGTGCGCCGTCGATCAGGAGCAGCCCCCCCTCGGGGAGTTCCCGGATCGCTTCGATGGCCGCATCCATTTCGGCCAGGGCGCGGTGGGCTTCTGCGTAACCGTCGGCACTGCGCACCGTGGGGGCGGGGAGGCCCCGTTGGTTGTAGGCGTGCTGCACTTCGGCCTCGGCCCCATCGGCACGGGCGGCGTACAACTGGGTCTCGGGGCGGCGCTCTGAATGACTGGCCCGCACCGCGACGACCCAGTAAGCGCCGTTGTCGATCAAGACGGCATGACTGCCATCGACGGCCAATGTGGGGGGCGGAGGCGTGGGGGTGAACGGGTGGAAGGTGGCCTCTACCTGGATAGGGGCCCGAACAAGGGCAGAGATGCGATCCAGGCCATGCAGACGCACGAACATGGCAACGCCCGGCGCCTTGAGGCCTTTTGCAACAGGTAAGGAGAACCACTTCGGTGCCTTGATGTACCACGGAGTCGAGTGGAAGAGTGGGATGCACGAAGCCCGCTTGATGGACCTACTCGCAGAGGTCCTTGCCACACACGGCTACCACTGCACGCGCCAAGCGGCGCTCGAAGGCCGCAGCGGCACCGTCTACACCGTGCCCCTCCTTGCCGAATCCGACGAGCGCGCCATCGTCATCGATGCCCACATGACGGACAAGGTCGTGGGCCTGAGCGCCATCAACGACATGGCCGACGTGCTGCACGACGTGGGGGCAGACACCGCGATCCTTTGCCACCGTGGGGCCATCGAATCCGGCGACCATCACGACGGCGTGCTCCTATGGGGCCACGACCACCTGATCCAACTCATCGGCGAAGCCCAAGTGGCCGCCGCCCTCGAAGAAGAGCCAACCCCATTGGTGCTCGAACGCCGCGCATCCCCGGACAACGCACCCCTGGCGGAATCCCTTCACGAATTGCTGCCCTCCGCATTCCTTGACGGCGTGGACGGCGACGCGGCTGCCGCCCTCGAGCCAGGCACTGAACCCGTGGAGCTCATCTCGCCCTTCGACCTCATCGCGTTGGAATCCATGGACGACATGGACACGCCGAGCCAAGGAGCCGAGACTTCGTCGTTCACCCACCCCCTCCTGCCCATCAGACTCACCCCCGACGAGGCCCGCCTTCGCCTGCGGGGCCGCATGGACCACATCGATGCGATCCAGATGGTGCTGCAACCGGTCCATATCCTGGACTACGAATGCGACCTTCTCATCGAAGGCAGCCTCCGCTACGATACCATCACCGGCCGCTTGCAGGTGCATGG
>JBFGSX010000009.1:0-15210 GCA_041566495.1 Thermoplasmatota archaeon | reverse complement strand
AGCTTACGGCCCGCGAGCGCGTCGACCTGCTCGTCGACGAGGGTTCCTTCGTCGAGATCGACCGCTACGTCACGCATCGCTGCACGGACTTCGGCATGGATGGCCAGAAGATCCTCGGCGACGGGGTGGTGACCGGCCACGGTCTGATCGACGGGCGGCCGGTGTACCTCTTCAGCCAGGACTTCACGGTCTTCGGCGGCAGCCTCGGCCGCGTCTACGCCGAAAAGATCTGCAAGGTCATGGACCTGGCCGTGCAGAACGGCGCGCCCGTCATCGGCCTGAACGACTCTGGCGGCGCCCGCATCCAAGAAGGCGTCGACTCCCTCGGCGGCTACGCGGAGATCTTCTGGCGCAACACCCAGGCCAGCGGCGTCATCCCTCAGATCAGTTGCATCATGGGTCCCTGTGCCGGCGGCGCCGTCTACAGTCCCGCCATCACCGACTTTGTGATGATGGTCGAAGACACCAGCCACATGTTCATCACCGGCCCGGAGGTCATCAAGACCGTCACGGGCGAAGAGGTCAGCTTCGACGACCTAGGCGGCGCCCATGCCCACGCGGCGACCAGTGGCGTCTGCCACAAGGTGTTCTTGGACGAGGAGGAGATGTTGGCCGGCGTGCGCGAACTGCTGCGCTACCTGCCAAGCAACAACCTCACGGAAGCCCCCATCGTGCAGCCCCAAGACGAGGCTGACCGCATGGACATGACGTTGTTGGACGTCGTCCCCGACTCTCCTGACAAGCCGTACGACATGCATGAGGTGCTGACGCGCATCGTGGACGACGGCGTCTTCAACGAGATCCAACCAGAATTCGCCAAGAACATCCTCACGGGTTTTGCCAGGCTCAACGGTCGTCCGGTCGGCATCGTCGCCAACCAGCCTGCGGTCTTCGCCGGCGTCCTCGACATCGACGCCAGCAGCAAGGCGGCTCGCTTCGTGCGCTTCTGCGATTCGTTCAACATCCCTCTCGTCACGTTCGTGGATGTGCCTGGCTTCCTGCCCGGCGTGACCCAGGAGCACCGGGGCATCATCCGCCACGGCGCCAAGCTGCTGTACGCCTACGCAGAGGCCACGGTGCCCAAGCTCACGGTCATCACCCGCAAGGCCTACGGTGGCGCTTACGATGTGATGTGCAGCAAGCACATCCGGGCGGACTTCAATGTCGCCTGGCCGACGGCCGAGATCGCCGTGATGGGTCCCGAAGGTGCTGTCAACATCGTCTTCCGCAACGAACTCAGCGGCCTCGAAGGGGATGCCTTGGAAGCCCGGCGGGCCGAACTGGTCGCGGATTACCGGCAGAAGTTCGCAAGCCCCTACGTGGCTGCCAAGCGTGGATACATCGATGATGTGATCGAGCCGCAGGAGACCCGCCCGGTGCTGATCAAGGCCCTCGAGACCTTGATCAACAAGAAGGCGCCCCGCCCGGCTCGCAAGCACGGCAACATCCCGCTCTAGACGTTCGTCAAGAGGGGCATCTCGCGGTGCTGCTGGTACAATGCTTCGAGGCGGTCCCAGTCCACCGTGGCCAGGAATTGCGGACTGCGGCGGGCGATGATGGCGGCGACGAAGTCTAGCGCGACGCCTTCGTCCTGGCCCAAGAGTTCCAGCTGGGATAGCGGCAGACCCGCGTGGCGGCCCGCGATCTCCAGGTTCTTGGCGACGTCGGCGTTCATGTACGGGGCGTAGCGGAGTCCGAGTGTGGAGCTCATCGATGTTGGCAACGCCTCCCGGGGGTTGGCCTTCGAGGCGAATCCCCGGAACGCTTGCTGCCCCCAGGCTTATGGCCTGCGAGGTCCTCGCACGCTTGACGCGATGATCGGGCACATCATGGGGTAGCCTTCAGCGAGGACCTCATTGGACTTTGGAGAGCGTCAACCTTGCCAAGGCGTCCGCCTCATGGGGCCAAGCCATGCTGGGCAGTGCATCGAATGGGAACCAGCGCACTTCGGCGACGTCGTCGAGGGCCTGTGGTTCGCCGTCTGCTTCTGCCACGTACATGAAGTTCAATGTGGGCTGGCCCGGGACGTATTCCCCGGGGGCCTGGTGCAGCCGGCGCAGGCGGGTGATGTGCAGTCCGGTCTCCTCGAGGGCTTCTCGCCTGGCGGCCTCCGGGATGGTCTCTCCGGGGTCGACGAAGCCGCCGATCATGTCCCATTGCCCTTTCTTGGGTTCTCGGGCCCGCTTGGCCAGGAGCACCTGGCCGGCGCGGGTGATGGCGAGTCCGACGGCGGGGGCGGGATTGATCCAATCCGGTCGCTGGCAGGTCGGGCACCAGGGGTGGCCTTCGCCCCGGTCATCGGTGGTCGTGGCGGTCCCGCAGCGTCGGCAATGCACGGATGGGGCCATTGTGTCGGCCGCGATGGGCCTTTGGGTCCGAACAGACATGGAATTTTGCCAGAGTTACGTAACTTTACGTGGAGTGACTATAAGTAATCTCGACGACCAGTATGGTTCAAGGGTGTATGGCACACGCCAATACATCCCCACACAGGCGGCCCGTCCCACCGGCCTCCGGAACACGCATCACACCACCGACCACCCGCTGGGCCAAGGGGCCCGGCGTTCCCGGCCATCTGGCCATTGTACGGTGGGGCGGCCGCCTGCACACCCGTGATCTCTATGGTTTTCGTCAGCTTCCTCCTTGGAACACTCATCGTATCCAGTTTGATGCTGCTCATGCTTCTCCTGGCCCCCAAGCCCATGGCCGGCATCGAATCCCGCCGCATCCCCATCGTCAGCGCCGCGCTGGCCATCCTCCTCATGGCACTCGGCTTCATTGGAGGCATTTCCCTTGCTGGGTGAAAGCGTCTTCACGTTCCTCATGGGTCGCATGAATCCCCTGCGTGGATTGCGCGTCGACCTTGGCGTTGAAGACCTCTTGGACTGAAAACAGTCAAGAGGAAGATGGTCCTCGTGCTAAAGGAGTACCATGGGTTTCATCGCTTGGCTCAAAGGCCTGTTCAACCGGAAGAAGGACGTCGCCACGCCGACAAAGTCCGCTCCTGCCGCCGCTGCCCCCGTCGCCGCGCCCACCAATGGTGCCGCCAAGACCGCCGAAGTGGACCTGCAACCGCAGTGCGCCGCCTTGACCGGTGCTGGCGCCCAATGCAAGCGCAGCGCTCGCCACAGCAGCAAGTACTGCGGTAGCCACAAGGGCTACCGTCCCCCGACCGCAGCTGTCGCCGCGGCCGCCAAGGACACCAAGCCCGCTGTCAAGGGCGCCAAGGACACCGCTCCTACCGGCCGCAAGGCCAGCACCAGCGCCGTCTCGGCCCGCCCCCAGTGCGGCGCAGTGACCGCCGCAGGCGCTCAGTGCAAGTCCAGCGCTCGCCAGAGCAGCAAGTACTGCGGCCGCCACAAGGGCTACCGCCCCCCGACCGCCGCCGTCGCTTCCAAGGCCAAGGACACCAAGCCCGCAGCCAAGAAGGCCCGCGACACGGCCCCCGCCGCTCGCCGCACGGTCTACAAGCAAGGTGACTACGCGCTCTACAAGAAGGGCAACCGCTACAACTTCAGCAAGAAGACCCAGAAGGAGATGAAGGACCAAGGCTTCACGCCGGTCTACGAGATCCCTTCCGGCAAGGCTGTCGGTAGCATGCCCAACGGCGTGCCCGTCCTCAAGAACAAGTAAGCGCTCTGGCGCTCTTGCCTTCTCCCCTTCCTCCTTTGTTCACCGCTTGATGGTGAAGCCTTGCAGATCGGAGAGCACCTGGCGGGCTGCTTCGATGTGTTCCACGCGGACGTAGATGGTGCCCATGGAGCCATGGGTGACTCCGAACGTATTGATGATGTCCACGCCGGCATCAGAGAATGCCTGGGCCATGTGCGCGAGCGCGCCGGGCTTGTTGGGCACCTGCAGCACAAACACCGTGATGGGCTTGGCTTTGAATCCGGCGGCCTCCACGACCGCTTGTGCACCTTTGACGTCGCCGGTGATGAACCGTACCATGCCCCGCTCGACGGAGAAGCCGTCGATGTTGACGCCTCCTGATGCGAGGGCTTTGGCGATGTCTCCCAAGGCGCCTGGTCGGTTGGCGATGTTCACGGAGAGGATGGTCGCGGTGTCCAGATGCGTCGCCTTGAGGTGACATCGGCCACCATCGTTATTGGCCTTTGTGCCCCGGTTCCGCATTGGCTACAAAATCGTCGACCGGAAGGCAAGGTAGTTGCATCTGCAACGAAGGTCCGTGCTTATGCGGGGGTGTGCCCTGGCAAGTCTGTGAGCTTCCGCGTGGCGGCCCCCTTCGAACCAGCAGGCGATCAGGGCAAAGCCATCTCTGCGTTGGTCGAAGGCATCCGCACCGGGCATAAATGGCAGACCCTGAAGGGCGTGACGGGCGTCGGCAAGACGTACATCATGGCCAAGACCATCGAAGAGGTCCAGAAGCCCACCCTGATCATTTGCCACAACAAGACACTCGCGGCCCAGGTCTACGAAGAGATGAAGGCGTTCCTGCCCGACGCTGCCGTCGAGTACTTCGTCAGCTACTACGACTACTACCAACCGGAAGCGTACGTCCCCCAATCGGACACTTACATCGCCAAGGAATCCGACGTCAACAAGGAGATCGAGAAACTGCGCCACAGTGCGACCCAATCCCTCGTCAGTCGGGACGACGTGGTCGTGGTCGCTTCGGTCAGTTGCATCTATGGCTTGGGTTCCCCCGAGGACTACCGAGAGCAGCACCTCTTGCTCAACAAGGGTGGAGAGATCGCTCGCAAGGCCCTGACCAGCAGGCTTGTCGACATCTACTACGAACGCAACGACGCCGACCTGAAGCCGGGCACCTTCCGCGTGCGAGGGGACACGGTCGACATCATGCCGCCGGGCGACGAGGACCCCATCCGCATCGAACTGTGGGGTGATGAGATCGAAGCCATCCGCCGCGTCCACCGTGTGACCGGGGAGACCTTGCACGACTTCGACCAGATCAACATCTTCCCCGCCAAGCACTGGGTCTTGGCACCTGAACAGATGGCCGCGGCCATCTCTCGCATCGAGAGCCAACTCAAGGAACGCCTACGGGAACTCAACAAGAAAGGCAAGATCCTGGAAGCTGCGCGCCTTGAGCAACGCACCCGGTTCGACATCGAGATGCTCAATGAGCTCGGCTACTGCTCCGGGATCGAGAACTACTCCCAGCCCCTCACGGGCAGACCCTCCGGCGATCCTGGCGCATGCCTCATGGACTACTTCCCCGAGGACTACCTGACCATCCTGGACGAGTCCCATGTCACTGCCAGTCAGATCCGGGGCATGTACAATGGGGATCGTGCTCGTAAAGAGACCCTCATCGACTTCGGTTTCCGGCTGCCGTCCGCACTGGACAACCGGCCCCTCAAGTTCCACGAATTCGAACGCAAGGTCAAGCAAGTGGTCTTCACCAGCGCCACCCCGGGGGACTACGAAGCCAAGGTCAGCACCAAGCTAGTGGAAGCAGTGGTGCGGCCCACTGGCCTCATCGACCCCGAGATCAATGTCCGACCAGTGGATGGACAAGTGGACGACCTGTATGGGGAGATCCAGCATTGCGTGGCCAACGGCGAACGGGTCTTGATCACGACCCTGACGAAGAAGATGGCCGAGGAGTTGACGAAGTACTACCAAGGCCTCGGCGTCAAAGCGACCTACCTCCACTCCGATATTGAGACATTGGAGCGCGTCATCATCCTCGAACAATTGCGCAAGGGCGAGCACGATGTCCTCATCGGCATCAACCTCTTGCGCGAAGGTCTCGACCTGCCCGAGGTCAGTCTCGTAGCGATCTTCGATGCAGACAAGATCGGCTTCCTGCGTAGCGCCACCAGCCTGATCCAGACCATCGGTCGCGCCTCCCGCCACGAGAAGGGCCGGGTCATCATGTACGCCGATCGCATGAGCGACGCCATGACCGTCGCCATCGACGAGACCAAGCGCCGCCGGGAGACCCAGATCGCCTACAACAAGAAACACGGCATCACGCCCCGGTCCGCCAAGCGCACCATCAAGGGCATCGAGATCGAAGGCCAGCGTGTCGGTGAGAAGAAACCCCTCGTCACCGCAGACACCAGCAAACTCGACAAGTCCGAGTTCGACAAGCTGCTCAAAGGCCTCGAGAAGGAGATGCAGGACGCTGCCAAGGCATGGGACTTCGAACGCGCCGCCCTGCTGCGCGACCAGATCCTCGAACTCAAGACCAAAGGGGTCCCGAAGGACAAGCCGAGTCCCCGCCAACAAGCGGCCGCTGCGAAAGTGGAAGAGATGATGGGCCCGCGCAACAAGCCTCGCAAGCCCGATGCAAGCTAGCGCGCCGCGGCATCATCGGCCTACTTGGCGCGTAGGGACAACGTGAGGACGAACTTGGCCACCACTTCGGCACCTGCCGTGGCAGTGATGGAGACCGGCAGCTCATGGCGTTCGCCGGTCTTGATCGCCTTGTCCACCAATGCACGGATGGCATCCCCGTCCTCGCACGTGAACAAGACGTCTTGCTCCGCGCGGCGCAGGTACTGCGCCTTGGAGTCCTTGAACACGAAACTGATCTTCTGCCCGCTGGCCTGGGCGTGCCGCAAGGCCATGAAGCCCCCCGCCAGATCAGCGCCCACATTGAGCGCGCCGAAGTACATGCTCTTGAGATGATTGCGGGTCCTTCGGGTCAACGGGATCTTGACCGCGACCCGTTGGGGAGTCATCTCGATCACCTTGGGTCGCACGTAACCGATCATGGGCACATTGGCCATGGCCCACGCCCGCATCGCCATCGTCTCTTTCCACATCAGACCGCCCAGCCACCCGACCGGCTTCATCTTATCCATCCGCACCGTGGCCCGATTGTGGAAGCGGAGATCTGGTTTGATGGCGCCTGCTCGGGCAACCCTGGACCCATGGGCGCCGGTGCCATCGTGCGCATCGGCAGCAAGACCTGGAAGGTCTCCAAGGCCAAGGGCATCGGCACCAACAACGAGGCCGAATACATGGGCCTCATCGCCGGACTCGAAGAGGCTGCCCGCCAAGGGGCCACCTCCATCCACGTCCGGGGAGACTCCCAACTCGTGCTGCGCCAACTGGAGGGCAAGTACGCGGTCCGGGCAGCCAACCTGAAGCCGTTCTACGAAGAGGCCAAGGGTCTGCTGAAGCAATTTGACACGGTCCGCCTCACTTGGGTGCGCCGGGAGCAGAACGCCGAAGCGGATGCAGCAGCCCGCGACGCCGTCTTCTGAGCCCGCCCCCATCTAGGAACACCACTCTTATTTCGAGTCGAGAAGTCCTCCATCTTGTATGGCGGAAAAAAAGACGGGCTTCATCGCGCTCTGGAAGAGCATCGACAAGGCCCTCGTGGCCGCCAACAAGAAGGCCAAGCGCATCCTGATGCTCATCCGCATCGCGGCGGTCTTCATGGTCCTCATCATCCTTGGTTCGTGGGCGCTGGCTGGTGCCGCCATCTGGCGCCCGGACCTTGCAGCCTACTTCTACATGGGGGCCGTCGTGCTGTTGAGCATCGGCCTCATCCCGTGGGCTGTCATCATCATGCTGCCCCTGAAGGCCAAGAGCATCACTCGTCTCATCGACAAGGGCTACCCGGCCAATGCCAAGGAGATGGGTCTGCGGGTCGTCGCCCGCAAGCTGCATGAAGAGTCCATCGAGACCGAAGAGATGCTCTTCGAGACCGCGATCAATGAAGGCAAGAAGGCCCTGCGAAAGATGCAGGCCCGGGCCGCAGCAGACGCCGCCGCGGCAGCCGCCGAAGTGCGTCGGGAAGCCCACGAAGCCGACGAGGATCCGCGCGGCGACCGCTACCCGTGATCCGGCGTTTTCGGCAACGCTCTTGAGGGGCCTGGGTCTTGGAGACCGCAATGGGGGTTGCTGCAACGCCCCGGATCGGTCGGGTCCTGGGGCGCTTATCGCTGGCCTGTGCGGCCAAGCCACGGGTGACGACCACGTTGATCGTCATCATGACCGTGGCCGTCGGTTTCGGCATGTTCGATCTCCAGACCGACTCGGATCTGTTGAAGATCCTTCCCAAGGACGACCCCACGACGATCGCCGCCAAGAACGCCAGCGCCGAGTTCCGTGGCTTCTACGACTTCGTCTACGTCTACTACAGCATCGACGAAGGCAAGTGTGCCCGGATGCAGGAGAAGCTACCGTATGCGGCGCCCGGATCCATACGATGCGACGACGTCCGTTCGGAGGCGTATGTCCGGGGCATGGACGAGTTCTGGCAGTTCGCCCAAGATGAGATCCCCTTCGCGGAGTACGCCATCGACCTGGCCAGCATCGTCAAACTCATCAATTACACCAACTCCGGCGTCGCCAACGACGACCCGGAGGGCTTGTTGGCGGGCATCATCAGCGGCGAACGAGACCCCGCGACGCCACTGCAACCCCGCCTCGAATCCTACAGCCTGCCGGGCACCGACCCCATCGGGGCGGCGCAATACGAAGGGGCCTGGCAAGGAGCCAACGCCGCCGATGACAGCATCAACGACGTCATCAGCCCCGAATTCAAGGCCGGCCGGACACTCATCTTCTTCGACACGAGCGAAGGGCAGACCCGTGTCCAATTGGGCCAAGCGGTCTATGACATGGTGGATGCGTACCGCGCCGCCGTCGCCGCCTGCGATGACGAAGACCCTGAGACTCCCTGCACGCTGCGCTGGAACGTCTTCGATGTAGAAGATGAGATGCCGGTCCGCGGGGTCAGCGCCCTCGACGCCCACGCCAGCGAAGTCACCAAGAACGACATCAGCCGCCTGGCCCCATTCATCATCTGGGCCTTGATCCTCGTGCTGTACTTGGCGTTCCGAGACGCCCGCGTCTTGCTCGTCAGCGCAGCCAACCTGCTCATCAGTTTCATCTGGACCGCTGGCCTGATGGGATGGCTCCACATCCCGTTCTCGGCCCTGAACATGACCATCGTGCCGCTCATCCTGGGCGTGGGCATCGATTATGGTATCCACATGATCAGCGAGTTCCTAGAACACAAAGGCGACGGCATGGACAATGCCAGCGCCTTCGAGGCGGCCGGAGCCCGCGCGGGCATCGCCATGAGCATCGCCACCATCACCACGGCGCTGGGCTTGGCCTTGATGGCGTTCAGTCCAAGCATCCTGATGGCACAGTTGGGCATCGTCAGCGCCATGGCACTCACCGTGACGTTCCTCTGCACCATGACCCTCATCCCGGCTCTGCTGACCCTGACCGCCAAGCGCCGCATGCGCCACAAGCACCAGGGCAGCGAGTGGGTCGTCCACCTGGCCCGGTATGTGCACAAGCAACGAGTGATCAGCATCGCCCTCGTCGTCACCCTGACCGCTGGTGCGTGGGCCAGCATGCAGACGCTGGAGCCCGAACCGTTTGGCAATCCCGAACTCAACTACCCTGCAGGCGACCGCGTCCATGAAGACAGCCTCGCCATCAGTCGGGATTTCTTCGGTGGTAGCACCGACACCCAGAGCAACTTCTTGGTGGTCGAGGGGGACCTGACCCAACCCGAGGCGCATAGGTTCCTCGACGCCCTTGAGCTGGGTCTGGAAGAACACGAGGAGATCGAAGGCTTCAGTGTCACCAGTCTCACCCGCATCGTGCGGGCATGGAAGGCCGTGGAAGCGGGCACCGCCGACGCGCTCGTCAACCAGTTCATCCTGGCCAACAGCGGCAACGACGAACTGCGGGACGTAGAATACCCCACCACCCAGAGCGACATCGAAGCGACCTTCGACGGCATCTTCGCCAGTCCCATGGCGAACTTCATGACCATCCTACTGCAACCAGGGTCGTACGACCTAGCCACGGTGACCTATGACACCCGTCAGGAGCTCACGTACGCTGAAGTGGAACGAATCTGGGACGCCACCTGGGAGGTCGTGTACCAGACGCAGCAAGACATCTATGGGGCCGACCAACGGGACCCCAGCTATGGTGGCGTGCAAGCCCATCCGTTTGGCAACAACGCATTCAGCCACTTGTTCATCGAAGAACAACTTCCCTGGGTGAACTACGTCGCTGCGCTGGCATTCGGTCTCGTCGTCCTGATGATCGGTCTGCTCACCCGCAACGTCCGCGCCACCGCATGCACGGCCGTCGTCATGGGCTGCACCAGTCTATGGTGGCTGGGCACCCTGCCACTGCTGGGCGTCGGTCTTTCCGTCGGACTGATGCTGCCGCTGGTGTTCATCATGGCCATCGGGAGTGACGATGCCATCCACCTGATCTGGAACGCCGAACAGACCGGGGACCACAACCGGGTCTACCGTTACGTCGGCAAGGCGGTCACCCTGACCACCATCACCACGCTCGTGGCGTTCATGATCTTCAGCTTCCAGACCGACCTGCTGGTCCGCCGCACGCTGCTGGCGACCGCCGTGGCCGTGGGCGTCATGTGGGTCGCCACCATGCTGGTGGTCCCATTGTTCTACCCCCCCACGGAAGACGTCGAGGTCCGCCGACGCACCCGCCCCTCCACGCAGCAACACCATGTCCTGGAAGCGCAACCGACCCTCGTCGCGCACAAGTAGGATTGCTCAAGTCTGAGGCCGGGTCTTGGACCACATGGAGCTGGGCGTCCTCTTCGACCTCGTCGTAGGAGCCCTGGCAGGCATCATCAGCGGCCTCCTCGGCGTCGGGGGCGGCATCGTCCTGACCCCCGTGCTCCACTACGGCCTCGGATTCGCCTGGGCGGACGCAGTGGCCCTGTCCCTCTTCGTCATCGCCGTGCAGAGCCCCATCGGCGTCTGGCGCCACCGCCGTAAGGCATCCGTCAGTTGGCGCATGGCCATCCCGTTGACCCTCAGTGGCGCCTTCGGTGTCGCCCTAGGGCACATGGCTCTGCCCCACATCCCCGTGGCCGCGCTGAAAGCGGCCTTCGCGTTCTTGCTCATCGCAGCCGCATGGCGCCTCGGCCGCACGGTCGCCGCACGCACCGGGACCCATCCTTGGCCGGTCCTGGCCGGGGTGGGCCTCGGAGCGGGATTCGTCAGCCGTCTGCTCGGCGTCGGGGGCGGCATCATCACCGTGCCCGCCCTGGGATTGATCGGCGTCCCCGTGCACATGGCCGTCGGCACCAGCCTCGTCGCCGTCTTCACCAACGCCGCCCTCGCCAGTGGCGCCAACCTCGCCTTGGGCTTGGATTGGATGCGGGGCATCCCCTTGGCCATCGGTGCAGTCGCAGGAGCGATCCTGGGGGTCAAACTGGCCCATGCCTTGCCAGCCAAGGGCCTGCAACGGGTCGTGGCCGTTGCCATGGTGGTCGTCGCATTGACCATCTTGGTCGAAGCATTGTGAACCAGTCCTCAAGAGGCACGGCTTTCAAGCACCTACCGCCATCGATGGGTTGGCATGTTCAAGCGGCTCCTGCTGCCCGTCGACCCAGCGCGCCATTTCGCCGCCGCCAATGAATACGCGGTCCAGCTGGCGCATAAGTTCGGCAGCCGCATCTTCATGACATACGTCATCGACGACCACCTCCTAGGGCCCGTCGCAGAAGAGGCGCATAGCAGCATCGACGAAGCCCTCGAATGGGTCGGTCGGGACGCCATGCAAGAATTCGCCGACCACCACCCTGAACTGGATTGCCAGAAGACCCTCGCGTACGGCAACACGCCCACGGCGCTCTTCCAGATGGTGCTCCAGACCGGCGCCGACACCTGTATCCTGGGAGGCTACCACAGCCGCGCCAACCCGAAGGTATGGGGGAGCACCGTGGTGGACATCATCCACCACAACGAGCGCCCTACCTTCGTCGTGCGCAAACCCGCCAACATCCCCCAGGAAGGGGAACCCATCGTCGTCCCGTTCGACGGCTCCGACCGCCCCATCGCAGTGCTGCCCCGCATCATCCGCTTCGCCAAGGCCACCGGAGCGACGTTGGACTTCGTCAATGTCTCCAAACCCAAGCATGCTGACAAGGCGAAGGCCGCCTTGGAGAAGGGCGCCTGGATCGCCAAGGAAGAAGGCGTGGAAGCCCAAGTCCACGTCCTGTCGCGGAGCCTGTTCAGCAGCAAGGCGCGTACCATCCTCACCTACGCCCACAGCATCAACAGTCCGCTGATCGCCATCAGTCGCTTGGGCCACAGCAGCATGACCACGGGCCGCAGCCTCACGGTTGCCTGGCTCCTCGCCCATTCAGACCTCCCGGTCTGGGTGGTGCGCAAGTGAGTCATGTCGGCGACTTCCAACCTCCCTGGGGACTCGACACGCCCCAGTTCCGTAAGCTCGTCGTGGGCGCCCTGCTAGCCATCGTGCTCTTTGTCCTCCCGGCGCCCTCCGGGCTCACTCTGGAAGGCAAGAACACCTTGGCGTTGTTCGCCGTCATCATCTACTTCTGGGCCACCGAGGCCCTGCCACTGCCCGTCACGGCACTTGGCGCGGGTGTCGGCCTCGTGATGCTCGGCATCGTCGACAAGCCCAACGACGCCTGGCACCCCTACGCACAAGACACCATCTTCTTCCTCCTCGGCTCGCTCATCTTGGCGGACGCCATCACCAAGACGCACGCCGACCGCGTCCTCGCCGGCCGCTTCCTGGCACGCCTGGGCGGCGGCACAGACCAGTTGCTCTTCGGCATCGTCGCCATCAGTGCCATCGCGGCCATGTTCGTCAGCAACCACGCCGTCGCCGCGGTCATGTTGCCGCTTGTCCTTGGCATCCTGCGCAGCACCGGCCTCATCCGCGACAAGCCCATGTCTGCGGCGTTCATCCTCGCCATCGCCTTCGGCGCCGCCATCGCCGGCCTCGGCACCCCCAGCGGGGGCAGCCGAAACGTCATCGTCATCGGTTACCTGGACGAGATCTACGGCATCAACATCAGTTACCTGGATTGGACCATCCGCGCAGCCCCCATCACACTGGTGCTGATTCCCGTGGTCTTCTTCGTCCTGAAGTGGGTCTTCAAGCTCCACAACCAGCCCATCGACGTCGACCTCTCAGACAATGGCGAGAAACTCAACCCCGAACAGCGCCGGGCCCTGTTCATCATGGGGCTCACCGTGGTGCTGTGGATCACTGTCGGCACCAAGTACGGTCTGGGCACCATCGCCGTCACCGGCGCCATCCTGCTCTTCGTCACCGGCATCCTCGACTGGATCGACACGCGCAAGCGCATCGCGTGGGGTGTCCCGCTGATCTACGGCGCGGCCCTTGCCATGGGTCAAGCCCTCCAAGACACCGGGGCGGTCACCTGGCTGGCGGACCTGCTGCGTGGCGCCCCCATATGGGAAGGCGGCACCATGCTGGTCATCGGCGCCCTCGTCCTGGCCACCATCTTGACCAACGTCATGAGCGACGGCGGGACCGCGGCCGTGTTGGCTCCGGTCACGCTCGCGTTGGCCTCGACGCTCGGGCAACCCATCGCCGAGATCGGCATGATCACCGCCATCGGCGCCGCCTTCGGTTACATGTTGGTCGTCGCCAACCCCGGCAACGTCATCACGTATCAGTCTGGCTTGTTCACCCCCAAGGACCTAGCCAAGGTGGGCTTACCCTTGACGATCATCAGCATCGTCGTGGCGTACGTGGCCGTGACCATGTACTGGCCGATGCTGAAGCCACTCGGCTGAGCGCTCAGGCGCGGCGCGAAGGCTACGCCTCAAAGGTCGAGGCAGAGCCTCAAAAGTACCCCGGAGGGCTTGTCCACAGTGAAGCGAGGCGCTTACTGGGAGGCAGGCAGGCGCTTGCCAAGGAAGAACGCCAGGACACCGAACAGCACGAAGACCATGGTCGTCGAGAGCATGCCGGGGTCGTTCACAGGGGTGGGGTTCCAGAAGATGCCGGTCACCGAAACGAGGAACAGAAGCAGCCCGAAGACGGCGCTGGCGATGCCGAGGATGGTGGTCGTGTTCTTTTGCATGGGTGCTCCGACGAACAAGGGGTAGAAAAAGGGCGGGGAAACCACGGGATTTCCTGCGCTGCAGCCAGCAGCATGCGTGCGGCTGGCGGGTAGGCTGGATAGCCTGTGTGCCGGTAAGGCACGGGTCGACGCCGGCCTTGGCCGACGTCGGTGCCCTTCGCCGACTGCAAGCAGTCGCCGAAGGTCTGCGCCGCTTCACGGCGCGCACTTTGAGCGCGAGGCGCTCGTAGTGGGGACACTGGGATTCGAACCCAGATCGGGTGGTCACTCCCATGGATCAGCGCTCCAGTCAATCATCACTGGCCGGGAGCTACCCGGAATCGGCTGACCCTTTACTCTTCATTTCCATGACTGGAGCCACCAATGATGCCTGGTTACACCATATCCCCAGAGGGTCGTTTGCGGATGTGGAAGAACGGAGGAGGAGAGGACGAGCTGGACGGCGATGCCGTCCGAAGTGTTGTCACTTCTGTGTTAGGCGACTAGCCTAACCCTTGCGCATCTTCAGAGCGCGTTTACGGCGGCGCATCTTCTTCTTGCGCCATTTCCAGCGCTGGTTGCCTGGCTTTTTCCAGGCGCGGCTTGAACGTTTCATGGGTGTTCACCTTCCCCTAGACGGGGAGCGCATTCGCGGCGACTTGGGCCGCCGGTATAAGCGTTGCTTCAAGAGGCCGGGGTCGGGAGGAGGGGGAAAGGGGCTGTGGTCGGGCTCAGAAGACCATCAGGTCGCCGTCTTGGCAGATGTCCCACTCGTCAAGACGGAAGCCTTCGTCTTCGACGGGGCCGACCGGGAACGTGTTGGCCACCTGCAGGCCGGCCACGCCGTTGTCCTCGGCCCAGAGCCAGAAGTCGAAGTTGTAGAACACACCTAGGCCGCCGACGTTGGTGTACGACTTGTAGTGGCAGTGGCCTGTGATGGGGTGGAAGATGAACGTGCCGTAGTCGACGGGGGCGTCGGGGTCTACCTCGTCTTGGGCGTTCGGGGCGGCGACGGAGATGAGGATCAGCTCGGTCGCGGTGGCCTCGCCATCGGAGACGGTCAAGCCGATCGTGTGGTTGCCGACTTCGAGGGTGACGTTGGCCGCGGCGGGCAGGGCCGAGCCGTTGGCGAACTCGGTGCCGTTCAGGCTCAGGCTCCAGGTCAGGTTGTCGCCGTCGGCGTCGCTGCCGTCGATGGTCAGGTTGACCGTCAAGGGGCTGGTGCCGTTGAGGCTGTCCGCCGTGAGGGTGGCGGTGGGGGCAGTGTTGTTGCCTTCCATGGTGCCGTTGCCGGTCGTGGCGCCGCCCGTCGAGCCGCCAGTGGACCCTCCCGTGGAGCCACCGGTCGTGCCGGTGCCGTCGTCGGTGCCGTCGTCGGTGACGATGGGGTCTTTGGCACCGCT
>JBFGSX010000008.1:0-15357 GCA_041566495.1 Thermoplasmatota archaeon | reverse complement strand
GTCGATGTGGCGGATGGTCGCCGTCATGGAGGCGCCGGTGGTGTCCGCACAGAAGTCGATGTAGTCGCCGCCGCCGATGGCCAGATCAGTGGCCGACATGGAGACCCAGGTGTCAGCCGCAGTGCCGGTTGCAGCAGCAGCGTTGATGGCCCAGCCACCCGCGGCGCTCAGCTTGATCTCGAACTCGTTCCAGTTAGCGTCAGTCTCAGCGCTGGTGATCTTGGCTTGGTCGCTGGCCTCGCTCACATCCCAGCTCAGAGCGGGCTGGGTGGAGGCGTTGCTGCCGCCCAGGTCACTGACCAGGACGAACACAACGGCTGCAAGGACGACAGTGATGGCCACCATGAGGATGACACCAATGACGGGGCTGACGGCTTCTTCTTCCGTGCGGAAGTTTTGGTTTGCCTTCATGCTAATTTCCTCCCTCATTGCTGAGGGCAAGTTCCAATAAAATATGCTGAGTATTTAAGGGATTGTCATGTTTCGACCGAAACCTATAATGTGAAAAGCCGCCGGCGCCGCCAAGGATTTAGTCCTATGCACCATGCTTGGCGTGTTGCCGGCCGCAGGTGAAGTGGAACAGTTCGCCTATTGCCACCATAACTGGTGGCTTGCCCGCGGAGGCGTGGACCCCAAGAGCGCCGGGGCGACCCGAGGCATGGAGGAGCACGCCGCCAAGGGCCGCGCCCAGGCCAAAGCGGAGGGCGCCAGGGAGTCTGCCCGAGAAGGCTTCCGTTGGATGTTCCGCAGCCTCGCCGTGGCAGCATCGGTCTCGTTCTTGGCCCTCGAACTGTACTTCCTACGCACGGACCCCTTGCACTGGTTGTTCCTACTGACCGCCTTGATCCTGGTCTCTGCCAGTGCAGGACTCTTGGTCATCGCATCCGTGGCGGAGCGGGAATACCGCCAACGCATCCTGAAGGCCGGGCTGGTGCCTGGCCGGGTCCAACGTGGGGGCTGGCAAGGGGAAGACGTCTTCCACGACCCCGAATGGGACATCAGTGGCTCCCCGGATTACGTCATGGACACCGATTCGGGCCCCGTGCCCGTAGAGGTCAAGACCGGCACGACCCCAGACCATCCCTTTGAGAGCCACGAACTGCAATTGGCGTGCTACCTGCGCCTCTTGGAATCCCACGGCGCCAACCCCGAATATGGCCTGTTGACCTACCCTGACGGAGTCTTCCGCGTCGCCTGGAACGACGACTTGCGCCAACGGCTCCAGACCACCTTGGCCCAGATGGCCGCCGCGCTGGAAGCAGGCCGGGCTGACCGCAACCATGAGCACGTGGGGCGTTGCCTGGGTTGCGCCAGGCGCGCCGATTGCGACCAAGCCTTGGGTTAGATCCCCGGCAGGACGAAGCGGAAGATCGCCCAACCCGCCAGGGCCATGATGGCGATGTGGCGGAAGCCGCTCATGATGCGACCTTCGCTGAGGATGCCCCCCACGATGCCGTTGCCCATGGCTTGCACCATGGTGGCATTGAAGTAGATCTGACCCAGCGCCCGGGGATCGATCTCGCTGAGGGAGAACGCAGAGCTGAGGTCCGATTGGCCCGTGGCTTGGGCGGCGCTGACGATCTGCGGGATGAAACGGATCTGCAGGATCGCGATGACGACCATGAAGACGAAGAACACCACGTAGATGACGATGAGATAGGTGAGCATGGCGACCCGACGGTCCGCTTCCAGGCTCTTGATCTCGTACGCATCCTTGGCCGCCGCTTTCAGGATGTCCGCCACCGAGCCACCAGTATGACTGGCTTCGATGACCAACGTGACGGCGCGGCGCACGAGGCTGCTTCGCACCCGCTTGCCCATCCGTTCCAATGCGTCGTTGAAGGAGACCCCCCACGCCACTTGGCGAGCCATGCGGTCCACTTCCACACTCAGGGCGCCGTAATCGGACAGACTGGCGTTCTGCAGGCCGGTCGCCAGAGGCAGGCCGGCGCGGCGGGAGTCGGCCAGATCGTTGAGGAAATCGGCGAGGCGGGCCTCGATCTCATTGATGCGCTTCAGTTCCCGCTGGATGTAGAAGCCGATCGGACCCACGGTGCTGACGATGGTCAGCATGGTGAGATCCATGACAGTGCGCTCGTTGAACGCCAACGGCCCAAGTGCGGGGCGCCCACTGATCGCACCGATCAGCATGCCACCGAAGAACAGACCGAAGGTGGCACTGAGACCGTAGACGATGATGTCGTTGCGCAGCTTGGTGCTCATCTTGTGGCGGTACAAGCCACGCCGGGCTTCCCGCCAGATGGCCGCCGTGGAGGTGGCAAAGAAGATGGTCAGCCCAAGGGGAAGGAGCAAGATGAGGAACGTGATGCGAGCATCAGCGAATTGGGTCCCCAACGCACCCACGATGTCGAACTGCAGCAGCAGCCAGCCAAGGATGGCGGTGCCGGCCAGGGAGATGACCATCACGTAGACCAATGGCGGCGTGCCTTGTTGCTCACCGGTCTTGAACATGCGCTGCACGCCCTGGGTCAAGAGGTCGATGACGTTGGGCAGGCGCAGGCTCAGGAACAATTGCGTGCCAACACCCAACACGCCCACCAGAATCAGGACGAGCAGGTCCCGCTCGCTGACCAGCACCGGACCGACGAGGACCTCGGGATTGTTGATGAGCGCCATGGCGATGGCCAAGATGGGCACGGCCACCACAGCCAGGAAGATGCCGTGGTAGCGGGTGTACCAATTGGCGTAGGTGCCCCCTTGTTCCGAGATGCGGAACCGAGTGGCCAAGGCGAGGAGCAGGACGTACGCCCCCAGAATGATGGGGAACGCGTCGATGACCGGTTGCGCGAAACCGATCTCTAAGACCCCCGTGCGCACGACCCCAGCCAGCACCACGACGGCGATGCCGACGTTGTAGAGGATCGTGGCGATGAAGTGGATGACCCGGACCGAAGCCGCATCAGGTGCTTCGTAGGCCAAGCCATCCAATTGGCTGGGGCGGGCCTGCCCAGCCACGGGCCTGGATGCCAGGACCGCTAGCACCAGGGAGACGACGAGAAGGAGCAGTAGAGCCGTGGACCGAGTCTTGCCATCCGAGAAGCCGGCCGTGATGCCGATCGCCAGGGCGATCGCCCCAGCGACCTGGACCCAGGCCTGGATGCCTTTGATCTTGGCGTCCATCAGTCAGACCTCATGGTACGGAGGATGTACGCGAACATGGCATGGATGATGGGCAAGGCCAGCAGGACGATGATGTTGAGATACTGCATGGCAGCGGCGGCCCCGGAGAGGACCGCCATCACGCTGATGATGACGATGAGGAACAAGGGCGCCGCCGCGGCCACCACGACATAGGATTCTGCCATCACGCCGAGGCTTTCGAGGAAGCTCCGGGTCTTGCGGCGGTTCTCCTCGGTGAACTGCTCGGAGCGAGCCAAGAGGTACGCCTTCAGGTTACCCCCCGTGGAGATGGTATTGATGCTGCCTTGCAGGAACTCCTCCCACTGGGGGCTTGGGGAGCGCCGTGAGGCATCGTTCAGGGCGCGGGTCAGGTCCTTGCCGAACAACTTCGTGTCACGGTAGATGTTGGCCGCTTGCACCCGCACCTCACCATACACTTGCTGTTTGCCGATGGCGCCGAAGATCTCCTCGGCGACGACGCCGGCATTGGCCAAGGCGGCCATGAAGTTCAATGCGTAAGGCAAGGCACTCTCCAGCGCCCGTCGACGGGCGCGCATGGCGATTTCGGGACGCAGCATCTCGTAAGCATAGATGATCGCCGTCAGGAGAATGGGTGAAACGGCGATGCCGGCCGCCGTGGATGGCGCCAACGCACCTGCACTGCCGGCGACGACGACGTAGAAGATGACCAAGAAGACCGCCGCCGCAGCCACGATGAACGTCCGCATGTACACGGTGGCAAGCCACGCCGTGGGGACGAGGTGTTCCCCGGCCCGGGACAATTTGCCGGGAAGGTCTGGCATCTTCTGGAGCCGTTTGTGAGCAAACGAACCGAATACACCCAGCGCAGCAGCCTCGAAGACGCTCGGGGCGCGATGGTCGATGCCGCTCATTCTAGGCTCCCGATCCTCTCCATGACCTGTTCAGGGTCCATGTAGTATGCCTTGACGATGTCTGTGAGGCCCTGCACTGAGGAGATCTTCTGATCGATCATCCACTGCAGGACAGTCTGCCTTCGTTGCAACTCTTTGCGCATCTCCGCAGGGCCGCGGCTGGTGCTCGCTCCGATGCTCTCCATCATGAACGAGCGGCCGTTGAACGTGAATTCGTCGGCTCGCGGATTCCACTTGAACACGCTGTTGGTCAGCAGTTCCTTGGTCTGGGGATCAAGACCCACCAGTTCCACTACCTCCATGATGCGGCGCACACGTTGTTGGCCGATGCGGACCTGGCCCTGGATGGCGATGATGTCCAATGCCTGCAATACCAGGCGAGGGATGTTGATAGGGTCGTTCTCAAGACGGTACACCACGCTGCGGGCCGAATCGGCGTGCATGGTCGAGTACACCGTGTGGCCGGTCGCCATGGCCTGGAAGGCCACCGTGGCTTCGACACCACGCACCTCACCCACCAAAATGTATTCCGGGCGTTGGCGAAGGGCGGCCTTCAAGAGCTCGAACATGCCAATCTCGCCGGCACCTTCGGCACGGCTGCCGGCGCGGGTCACGGCCTTGATCCAGTTCTTGTGAGGAAGATTCACTTCACGAGTGTCCTCGATGGTGACCACCTTGGCTTGGGGGGGCATGAACTGCCCGATGGCGTTCAGCGACGTGGTCTTGCCAGACGCTGTGCCCCCGGCCATGATCAAGGAATGGCCGTGTTCCACGACCAACCAGAACCATGCCAGCATGGGGACGTCCATGGTCCCGAACTGCACCAGGTCGAGGGGCGTGAAGGGATCCGGGCGGAAGCGCCGGATCGTGAAGGTGGAACCGTTCTGCGTGACCTCATGGCCCAGCGTGGCCTGCAGACGACTGCCGTCTGTCAGGGCCGCGTCCAGCATCGGTTCACTGATGCTGATGGCCTTCCCGGAGCCCTGTGCCATGCGGACCACGAAACTGTCCAGACTGGCGTCGTCCTCGAACATGATCGTCGTCTGCAATGACTCATGCTCGCGGTGGAACACGAAGATGCCTTCCCGGGCGCCGTCACAGGAGATGTCTTCGACGTTGGGGTCGCGCATCAGGACATTGATGCGGTCGTAGCCAAGGAAGTTGCGGCGCACGTAGTAATCGAGGCGCTCTTCAGTGACCGTGTCGACACGGATGCGGTAATCCCGCAAGACCCGGCGGACAGCTTCCTTCAGGTATTCCTGGCGCAACTCCATGTCGAGCTTGGCCGGATTGATACTGAGGCCCCTCACCAGGGCATCTTGGACGAACGCCAAGATCTGCCGGTCATCCTCAGTCAGCGTGGGCTCGATGGCTTCGTAGCGCAATTCTCCCGAGACACGGTCGCGCAGGATGCGTGCGAAACTGTAAGGAGGCTCGACCGGGTAGAAGTCGAACTCTTGCCAGCGCCGGGCGTCAAACGCGGGGATCTTCGTGACGACCCCCTTGCCGGTGGTCTGACGTTCAGTACCCAGCAGCCAAGACATGAGGCGCGTCCGGCTCTTGGGGGCGGCCTCTGGTGTGATGGCGCCGAGGCGCTCCTCGATGTCATCGATCTCCTCGATGATGATCTCAGGGATCTCATCCGAAGGTTCTTCGGGTTCAGCCGTCGCCGGTTCCTTGAGCTGTTCCAACCGCTCAGCAAGCGTCTTTTCTACCATGTCATTTCCCCCGGATTTCGGCCAGCAAGCCAAGGAATGTACCGGATTCCTCAGAGGCGAGGAACCGCTGGACAGCGGAGTCGGGCAGGTCCCCAAGCAATTGATCGAGGGCCAGCATCACGTCGCGCACACTGGGATCCATGACCCCGGCAGGCATCAGGCCACGGGACTCCAGTTCTCGCAGCAATAAGGTCTGGCGGAGCGCCAAGCGCAGCGGGCCACGGCGTGAAGCCAAGATGCCCCAGACCACGCCGGCGGCGACCATCAGGAAGCCAAGCGCGCCGTGCAAGATGCCCCAGGCAGGCAAGAAAACGAGCGCGCCCCCCAAGAGCAGGAGTCCGACAGTGGCCACAATGGCACAGCGACGCGCCCAGGCATTGACACGGTGGAAATGGCTGCTCGCCGCGTCCCATTCCATGGCTTGGGTCTCCAGGGGTTCGGCGATGGTACGGCCAGGAAGGACCGACAACAGCAAGGCTGCGGAGCCTCCCAGCATGACGAACGCAACGCCCCAAGGCAGAGCCGCCACAGTCCCCCAACCAGCGTCAGCCGCAAGACCGACAATGATGAGGAGTGCGCCGATGACCGCGACGGCGATGCCGCCAGTGCGGACGCCAGCCCATTCTCGATACTCCAATTCAGGGACCCCCCGGGCAAGGCCCTCAAGGACCAGGTCGGGATTGCCCAATGATAAGGCTGGGCGGTTGTCTGGAGGGCGCGTGTCATCTTCGTCAGAGATCCTGCGCCACGCAGTGGCCCGGCTTGCGCCTGTCAATGCATCTGGGCTCGCTGGGCGCGCGACGGCCACTCGGGGCGGCATGTCTGCCTTGCCCTGACGCACGGCCCCCGCTAATCGCTTGCCCGATTGCTCTTCCATCCCGTCCGCCACCGCCTAACCACCCCACAAGCCACGGTTAGACGTTTCGACGCGCGATGCTTGCAAGAACCATCCAACCCGTTAATACCGAGAACGAAATCAGAATACTGAATGTCGGTGCGTGGAAGCGGACGCGAGTTTGCTGCAGATGAAGCGGTTAGCAACATTGTCGGGACCGTCCTCATCCTAGCCATCACCGTGGCAGCGTTCGGGGGACTCTCCTTGACTGTCATGGATCAAGTGGCCCGCGATGACGGCCCCCCACGGACAGACCTTCAGATCCAAGAAGGAAGTGAAGGCTTCCTGTTGCACCATCGCGGCGGCGACTCGATTCCAGAGAGCGCTCTTCGGTTCGTTGTCTACACCACGGCAGGCACGATTAGTTGCAAGATGTCTCAAGTCACTGGCAACGGACCTACAGGCACGTGGACCATCGGCGAATCCTTGCCGGGGTCTGACATCTATGCCCCTGCAAGCGCGGAGCGCATTGTGGGGATCGAGGTCATCTACCACAGCGGTGCCTCGGCCATCATTGGACGAGCCGGCGCAGAGAACAGTCCCGGTGAAGCACCCGGCCAATGCGTCAACGGGGACCTGGATGGCGACGGCGTAGCCAACAACCACCCCGACCTTTGCCCGAACACGCCTCCTGGTTCGAGTGTCGACGCGGACGGCTGCACGGCCGCTCAGCGCGACCCGGACGGCGACGGCGTCGATATGACCATCGACCACTGCCCCGACACGCCGCCAGGTGAGACTGTCAATGCCAACGGTTGCTCTGACGCGCAATTGGACCCCGACAATGACAACGTATTGGTGCCCAACGATCTCTGTCCAGGGACCCCTCCCGGCGCCACTGTGGACCAATATGGATGCAGCGCCGCACAACGGGACGCCGATAGAGACGGTGTGCCCATCCCCACCGATAAGTGCCCCGACACGGCACCTGGCGTCAAAGTCAAGTCGGACGGATGTGCAGCCAACCAGGGCGATGGCATCTGTACTGCTAGCAACCTCCGCGCCCAGTTCAACATCGCATACAATGGCCTGAAGGTCAACACCAATGCCGGGCCCAGCGCCGACTGGGACTGCCCCCTTGAATTCGAGTGGCAGTGGAGGACTGGATCCGCATGGACCGCCAAGACGACCAATCCGGTCGCCTTCCGCGACTACACCGCCGAAGGCGCGGGCACGTACCAGATCACGCTCCGCGTGAGTTACGCCGGCGGGCCGACTCCCCAGACCATCACCAAGAGCATCACCATCGCTCCCGGCTCCGGAACCGGTGGCGCCTGCATGACGTCCAACAGTGTCTGCGGCGACGACGGGGACTTGGCCGTAGACGTCACGGAACCCATCACAAACTGCTACGGTGCTGCCGGTTGCAGCACCTCCGATGTCGGCTACGTGGTGACCGAGCCCGACCAGGGCTTGGTCATCCCGCCAGGGCACCCCACAGTAGAGGATGCTGGCGGCAGCAACAGCGGCGTCTTCTTCCAAGCCCCCAAGGACGTCATCCTCGGCACGGGCGTGGAAGTGAACGGCCAAGGCTCCGACATCCGCATCATATCCACCACGGGGGATGTCCACATCCGTGGTGCCAAACTGACCACGACCGCCAATGGCAAGATCCACGTCGAGGCTACGGTGGGCTCCATCTTCGCCGCGTCGGTGGAGAGCCCTGACCAGGTCCTGACCCGCCTCGCGGCGGCACGGATCACATTGGTCGCCGGCCAGAACATCGACCTCACCAAGGCCCGCCTGGGGGCTCCGCAGATCGACCTGACCATGCCCGCCAGCAACACCTTGACGCAGACCGGAGCCTACCTGTGCCGTGGCCTGGACAACCAACTCCAGGATTGTGGCACGGGCAACACGCAGAAGCCCCACGAGGGGAGTTCCGGCGCCACATACTACGCCAATCGATCGGGGCCCTCGGGGGCCCCGACAGGTGCTTTGGCCAAGGGCACCTGGACGGGGACACCATGAACGAAGAAGGTGTCAGCAGCGTCGTCGCTGCAGTGCTCGTCGTCACATTGTTCACGGCCGCCTTCGGGGTCTGGACCGTGGATACGATGCCCGAATGGATCAAGGACCGTGAAGACGCGCACGCCCGCATGGTGGGTGCCACGATGGGCAGCGCCACGGCAGATATCCTGGCATCGGCCACCAATGGCCGCCCCGGCGCCACGGCATTGTCGTTCCCACTTGCCCCTGATCCAATCCCCTTGGTGCAAGAAGGAGAAAGCGTCGGCACGCTCGAAACCGTGGAAGGCTTCGGTTGGACGTTCGAGGCCGCCTCCCATGCCCCCATCATGACCGGCGGCATCATGCGCGCTGCGCCCGCCGCACAGCCCGATATCAGCAACGTGGCACGGATCCTGGCATTGGATGTCGCCGGAGGCAGCGGGACCCTACGGGTCGAACAAGAAAGCTCTGCGGCGGTCTTCGTGGCCCTGCAGATCACCCCCGCAGACTGCGCCACGGATGGCGACATCCAGACCGTCACGGTCACCGTCAACGGGGCCACCTGGCGCAGGACCCAGTTCACGTGCGCTGCGGCGCAGCCCCTGAACGCCCTTGACGCCCGATTCGCCTTCGCGGCCGCCTTGGAAGAACTCCAGAATCCCCTCGTCGTCAAAGCCGGCCAATTCTCTGCAGCCTGGATCGACACGGACGGCGTCACCCGCGCCACCGCCACGACGCCGAGCGCAACGCCATGGAGCTCCACGGGCAACGGGAAGGCATCCGTGCGCTACGCGCCGTCATACCTGGAACTCGAAGACCGCCAGGTCATCATGGAAGGTGGCGCAGTCATCAACAAGCAGGACGCGGGCGCTTCGTTCACCAGCACCCCTCCTCTGACGTTCGGAGGCAGCCCGTCCACTGGAGGAGCCATCCGGTGGACCATGACCGTGTTCGATGGAGAAGGTGCAGCATCCGGCCGTTCCACGGCCACAGCTAATCTGGTGGCCACCAGCACCTCCGAGCGCATCATCTACATCTCCTCCGAGGAAGCCTCCTTCAAGCTCGACAAGACGCTCGCCCCAACCGCATGGACGCAGGCGTGGGCGGATGCCGCCAGAATCGCGGGCTTTTCGGTGGATGCGACGGCCGGCTGTACGCTTGCGAGCGCCCACGTCTGCGTCGAGGACGAGGCTGACGCGGCAACCCTCACGCTAAAGTCCTCAATCCCTTGGACCATCCATCTGACCATCGTCCACGTGGACGTGAGTGTGACCTAATGGACATCGAAAGAAGCCCTACGGGCATCCCTGAACTCGACCAGATCCTTCGTGGAGGCATCCCCCGTGGCAACGTCGTGCTATTGGCAGGCGGCAGTGGTATGGGCAAGACAACCCTCTCGCTGCAATACCTTGCCGAAGGCGCCATGTCAGGCGAGAACGGTTTGTTCATCTCGGTCACCGAACCCGTGGCGACCCTGCGACGCAACGCCTCCCAGTACCGTTTCCTCAAGGACGACTGGTTCGACGAAGGCAAGATCCGCCTCATCGACCTGCGTGCCATCATGCAACGCTTGAACATCGAGATCATGCGCGGCTTCACGTACAAGGAGACCGGCGCATTGCTCGAGGTCATCGAGAAGATCGTCCGGGAATACAAGGTCAAGCGCTTGGTGATCGATTCCATCACGGCCATCTGCCAGCGGACCCCCGACATCGGGACCATCCGGGATTTCATCTTCCAACTGGGCATGTCGTTGGCCGAACTGGACTGCACCACCATCCTCACGTCGGAGACCCCTCCCCGCGAGTACAGGTTCAGCATGTTCGGCGTGGAGGAGTTCATCGCAGACGGCATCATGTTCGTCAGCGAAGTCGAACGCCAGAACGACTTGGTCCGGACCCTGCAGGTCATCAAGATGCGCGGCACGGACCATAGCCGGGCCCGCTTCATGATGGACCTGTCTGAATTGGGCATCGCTTTGGCGCCGCTCTTGAAGAAATCAAGCGAAGGTAACTTCGGATGAAACTCGACACCACCGGCATTCCCGCCCTCGACTTGTTCCTGCAAGGAGGCGTGCCTCCAGGCTACACGACGTTGCTGTTGGCTCCGGCCGGTGGTGGCTCTGAGATCTTCGCCAAGCAGTTCGCATCCGGAGCTTCCGGCCCCTGCGTCTATGTCTCCACGGATGAAACGGAGGCCGAGGTCCGTGAAGCCGTGAAGGAAGGCGGCTGGCCGTTCAGCAAAGTGGAGGTCGTCGACATCCAGTCTGCGTTCGCCAAATTGATGCTGGAAGAGCAAGGGCCTGAAACGGACCGCGCTGGCTTCGATCCCCGGATGTTCATGGAAGCATCCAGTTCGCAGGATCTTCGCAAGGCACGCGGACCCCGCCACGCGGATGATTACTTGGGCTCCCTGATCGAACCCTACGAGCGCGGCAAGCGCCCGGCTCGCATGGTCATCCATTCCCTCGATTTCTATCTCTCACTCTACCCGCTGGAGAAGGTGGCCGCGGTGTTGACCGCATTGAAGGCTGCCAATTCCGCCGCGGGGGGACAACTCCTCATGGTGGTGGCCAAGGGCGCCCACGGGGACAAGGCGGAGCGCCGCCTGGAGTTGTTGGCGGATTGTCTGATCGAACTGGAAGTCAACCGCAAGGGCACCACGTTCGAACGGTTCTTCCTCGTGAAGAAGGTCAAGAACCGGCCCAACTCGGTGGGCGTGAGCACGTATGCGCTGGACACCCACGGCATCACTCTCGAGACCCTAGAGCGAATTGTCTAGGGGACGGGGCTTGACGAGCAAGTAAAGCTCCCGGGCGACCAGCCACAGCACCGTGAAGGCCACCCCGGCCACCACGAGCTGCAAGTACAGCAAGATGCCTTCCAGAGGGACCGGCCGGATGGCCATCAGGTCGAGGCGCCCACCAGCAGCAGCGGAAGCCACGACGGCTCCGTAGTATGCGAGGACCAGACCGATAGCCCATTGCAGATTGCGCGCGGATCGGGCATAGCCTCCGAAAGCTTCACGGCGGAATGCCCGGGACTCGAACCATGCCAGGGCCGCGAACGGCAGTGGGGTCAACAGAAGAATGATGGAGAAGGGCAAGAGCGCGGGGCTCACTTCGATGCCGCGATCTGCTTCGAAGACGAAGACGTATTCCCCGGCTCCATGCGCCCCCACAAGGGCTGCAGGCACGACGGCTTGGGAGAACTCTGGTTGGAACTCCACGACGACATCTTGGTGATCCAACCCGAGCACGCCTCCTTCGAAGGTGACGGGGGTGCCGAGGTCTTGGCCATCGGGGCCTATGACGCGGGCCAGGTCCAGGCCGGGCGCGACGCGGACACGCAAGGCCGAGGGCCAGCGCTCGAAGTCCGGCGCTTGCACCTTGACCAAGTGTTGTGTGGTGAACCGGGTCCCGTCCCGGATGTCCTTGCTGGAGGTAGCAACCTGGCTGGGGGCGGCCTCGCGGATCGATTCGACGCTCACGGCTTGGACCGTCGCACCGAAGGCTTGCCCAGATGCGGGGTTGCTGATCGGGGCCTGGATGTCGAGGTTGGCATCGGCGAAGACCCAGTCGATGTGGATGCGGTCACCCACGTCGCCGACGAACGTGAACTCGAAGCGTTCAAACTCCTTCGCTTCACCTGCCGTGGGTTCGAACACGGCCCGGCTCTGGACTTCCCGGAGGCTGGCCTCGCGGACGACGAGGTCTTGGATCAACGGAGAACCTGAATTCGCGGCCTCGGCAGCGACGATTTCCCGATTGGCTTCGAAGCGCACGGCGACGTGGTCGGCTCCGGGCAGGACGTCCAAGGGTTTGCGCATGGTGCCACACCCCGAGGTGAGGCGCCCATCCCCGCCCGTCTCTAGGGCCTGCGAATCCGTGCTGCGCCATTCGATGAAATCGAACATGGTGCCAGCGAGCGCCAGGTCCACATCGCCAGTTTCGCAGTCACTGAAGAAATCCGCCGCGATGAACGTCACGTCTTGGAACTGGTGGATGGTGACGTCCCGCACGGGGCCATCGATGGCGCCGAGCACCCCGGGCACGAATGCCAGCAGCACCAGCACGGGCAGCCACTTCATGCGGGGGCCTCCAAGCGGTGGTTGGAGTCCGTGAAACCCGCCACGGCGCGGGCCAAGACCTCACCTTCAGCGGTGGCCAAGACGACCAGGTCCCCGGCCACGTCACGAGTGCGCAACCGGTTGATGAGGTAGTGGGAGAACTCCTGTACCAAGGGGAGTCCATTGTAGAGTTGCAGTGCGTTGAGGCTGTCCAGGATCATGTGGCCACGGGAGCCTTCGCGAGCCATCGCCTGCTCGATCCGCATGGCGATCATTTCCAGCATCGTCGGAGATTGCAGGAAGAAGACGTTGCGGGGTGCGCCGTTGGTTGAGGAGCCGTCTGCGCGGGTCACAGCGTCGATGAACGTGATGGCCGGCACATCGACACCAGCCTCCTCCAGATGGCGGGCCACGACGGCATAGGGACGATTCGCCGTGACGTACACAACGGCCCGCCCGGATTGCTGAAGCTCGAGGACATGCCTGGCCAAACTGGCCAGGTGGTCTGTTTGCGTTTGCGTGACAACGCGAATCACTCCCAACGCCTCACCCGATGCAAAGACGCGTCGGGCGAGGAATATAAATGCCTGTCGCTGGCGCTTATGAGCAGGAGGGCCGTCTCAGCCATGTGGCTGCGTCGATCGGTGCTCTTCCTACGGACCCCGCCGCGTCGACCCGGACTCTTCTGGAACTCGTCGCGGAATTGATGGAAGAGAGTTTTGCCGTGGTCGGAGAAGGCCACATCCTCGGAACCATGCCGGCATACCTAGAGCGCTTCGGCGCCGGGAATGCCCGCTACGTCAGCAAGACCTTCCTGGGACAAGGTGAAGTCAAAGGCCCCGAAGGCGCGCTGTCGCCAATGGATCTGATCTCTAGAGTGACCGGCACCGAGTACAGCACCCACAAGACCGAAGCAGGCACGATCAAGCGCCTGCATTCGTGCGAATTCCTTGACGCCTTCGAATCCCGAGGGGAGTTCCCCCGGGCCATGATGTGCATGCTGCACCGAGCCGCATACCAGGGCTCCGTGAACGGCCTCGTCGACAAGGAACATGGCTTCGACGTGCAACTCAACAAGCGCATCCTCTTTGGAGATGCAAGCTGCGACTTCTTGGTCGTTCCCAGGTCAGATGTCCCACAAGGAGACACCGCCCTACCGGTCATCAACGAACCCCAGGCGACAGAACGAGCCGACCTGGCATACAATTTCTACACATTCCTGTTGACGAGCTTCGTCGACTACCTGACCCACCAGCTCCCCGATGAGCGGGTCGAGGAGATGCTGCGGGTCGTCGCAGCCCGCGTCGGCACCAAGGTGGGCAACATCATCACCGCCGCGTTCGGTGAGATGGATTCTGAGAACCTCAGCAAAGGCGTCTTGCGGATGGCTGGACGCACCCTGGAGGGCGACACCCTCAAAGTGACGGCGTGCCCCCAGGCCGCCCACATCGTATCCACCGCCAGCGGCGTCGACGAGGCGGATCGACTCAAGGTCGTGGCCAATGCATGCCGATTGTGCAAACACGTGGTGACCGGAGCCGTCGAAGCAGACGGCGATGGCGGCCGAGTGACCCGTAGCAAATCCCTGGCCATGGGCGATGACCACTGTGACTTCGAGGTGGCCCGTGACTGAGGACCTCCTGGACTGGCCCGACGGCCAGAAGGTGCTGTTGGTCACGACGCCCGCCGACGAGTACACAAAGAACCTGTGTCGCCTCATCAAGACGCTACGTGGCCAGTACGGCCATGGCGTCATCATCACCGCCAACCGGCCCTACCACGTGCTGGCGGCTGCCATGCGTGAAGCGGGCCTGGATCTGAACGGCTTGGAATTCGTCGATTGTATCAGTGCACTGACGGGCCACCACCCGCCCAATGAGCCAGGGGTCACGTTCATCGACGGCCCCCTTTTGCTGGAGATGATCGCCCTGCGCGCCCAGCAATTGGCACGCTTCATGCCCGCGGGGGACCGTTTCCTCGTATTGGACTCCGTCTCGACCCTGAAACTGTACAACGGCATGGGTCCAGTCACCGAGATGGCCCACACCCTCACCACCCGGATGCGCCTCCTCGATGTCCCCACGGCGTTCCTGTCGTTGGATGATACCAACGAGCAAAACCTGCGCAACGGCATCGCTGGCTACTGCGACCAGACCCTGGAGCTGTAGCACTCCCTTTTTCCAGGGGAGCGGAGGTCCAACACCGTGAACGGATGGCTCATCTTGCAGGCGCTCTGGCTCTTCCTGCCTGCCTACGTGGCCAACATGAGCCCTGTCTTCACGGCCAAGATGTTCCCCAAGTGGGGCCACCCCATCGACGGCGGCCGCATGGCCCCCGACGGGGAACGCCTCCTTGGCAATGGCAAGACCTGGCGGGGGCTCTTCGGCGGCGCCCTGTTCGGCGGCCTGGCCGCCATGGGCATGGCCGCATTGGCCGTCGCCATCGACCCATCTTGGCTCAGCGGCTGGGACTTCGGCTACGGCGGCTACGCCGGGGGCGAGATCGGGCCACTGGCGGACTGTCCGGTCGGCCAGGAATGCGATGTGGCCCAGACACCCCTGTGGGCGATCTTCCTCTTCGGTGCCACCGTGGGCTTCTTCGCCCTCGCAGGCGACGCCATCGAATCCTACGCCAAGCGCCGCAGTGGCCGCCCCCGTGGCGCCCCCTGGTTCCCCTTCGACCAACTCGACTT